>CAMOGZ010000108.1 GCA_946614405.1 uncultured Eubacterium sp.
GAAGGATCAGAACGCAGAGGACAAGTACATGGACGTACTCCGCGAGATCCCCAACGTCAGAAACGATCTGGGTATGCCGCCGCTGGTCACACCGTCCTCTCAGATCGTGGGAACCCAGGCTGTTCTGAACGTTCTCATGGGCGAGAGATATAAGGTTCTGTCCAAGGAGACCAAGGACATCCTGATGGGCAAATACGGAAGCACTCCGATGCCGATGAACCAGGATCTGATCAACGAGAAGATCGACAAGAACGACATCATCACATGCCGTCCTGCGGACCTTCTGGAGCCGGAACTGGACAAGCTGGAGAAGGAGATCGCCGACTACAAGCAGCAGGATGAGGACGTTCTGACTTACGCCCTGTTCCCGCAGGTTGCACTGGACTTCTTCAAGAAGAGAGCAGCCAAGCAGAATAAGGTGGATCTGGATGCCTTCGATTCCAAGAACAAGGCTTATCCGGTATAAGATCCAAGCACAATCAAATGCACACAAAAGCCCCGGTAAAGGCGCGTTCTGCGCCTGTCCGGGGCTTTTCATTTCTCCTTAGGATTTTGTGTACACAATTTGTGTACACAAAAATATAAGAGAGCGGAGATGGTTTACAGGGGTTTTCCATCTACTTCGGCAGAGAGCAGATTGTCCTCTGCATCGTAAACCAGCTTCAGGGAGAAGAAGTCCTGCCGCTGATCCAGAAGACGGAAGAAGATCCGGTCGCCCTCCCAGAGGTTAAGGCCGTCCAGGTGGGCTTTGTTTACCCAGACGAGCTCGCCCTCGCGGCAGTCGATGAGTTCTCCCTCAAGCCCTGAGGCAGTGTAGAGGAACATGTACTCCGTGAGGCCGCGGCCGGAGACGAAGGTGACGATGCCCCTGAGCCGGTAACTTCCCAGGGAGCAGCCCGTCTCCTCCCGGACCTCCCGCAGCAGGCAGTCCTCGGGGCTTTCGCCGGCCTCGAAGTGGCCGCCGATGCCCAGCCATTTATCCTTATTGATGTCGTTTTCCTTCTTGGTGCGGTGAAGCATCAGGTACTGATCATCCCGCTCGATATAGCACAGAGTCGTTAATTCTGACATAGTATTACCTCCATGGCCATTGTACCACAAAATCCCCTTGGACAGGGCTTCGATTTGTGATATGGTATAAGGGATAAAACGCAGGAGGAAAATTATGCAGACCAAAGATTGTATTATAGGAAGAAGAAGCATTCGCAAGTTTACGAGCCAGAAGGTGGAGAAGGAGACCCTGGAGGGAATCATCGGACTGGCAGCCTATGCGCCGTCCTGGAAGAACACCCAGGTCACACGTTACTATGCCATCACGGATCAGGCCATCAAGGATGAGATCGCGGAGAACTGCACCCTGGGATATGACGGGAACACCCGGATCATCAAGGGCGCTCCGGTGCTGATGGTCATCGCCTACAAGCAGGGGATCTCAGGCTACGAGAGATCCGGAGAACCCACCACCAACAAAGGCGACCATTGGGAGGTTTTCGATGCCGGTATCGCCACTCAGACATTCTGCCTGGCAGCCCACGATGCAGGCCTCGGAACAGTGATCATGGGGATCATCGACGACGAGAAGATCGCCGCCGCAGCCGGCGTGGAAGAAGGACAGAGAGTGGCCGCGCTGGTGGCACTGGGATATCCGGACGGGGAACCCAATGCACCGAAGAGAAAAGACGTAGACGTTCTTCTGAACTGGAGATAGAGACAATAAACAAGGGCTCCGCTGCGGCGGAGCCCTTTTCCGTGAAAGCAAAATAAAACGAGGTTCCAAAGAACCTCGTCTTTACTGTTGGTCGGAGTGGTGAGGCTCGAACTCACGGCCTCTGCGTCCCGAACACAGCGCGCTACCAACTGCGCCACACCCCGCCGACCTTTTTAGTATAACACAATGAAAAAGTTTTTCAACCTTTTTTTTCAGATATTGAAAGAAACTTTGTAATCGATTAGAATAGTACTATCGAATGCAGAAAGGAAACATGAAATGAAGTACAGAGAACTTGGAAAAACCGGCCTGATGGTAAGTGAGATCGGGCTTGGATGCGAGGGCTTTGTTGAGGAAGATTATGCCATGACCGGGAAGCTCCTGGATCTGGCACATAAACAGGGAGTCAATTACTTTGACCTTTTCGCGTCGGATCCGCAGATGAGAGACGCCATCGGAGCGGCGCTGAAGGGGAGGAGAGAGGACTTTATCATACAGGCTCACATCTGCTCCATCTGGAAGAACGGACAGTATGAGCGGTCCAGAGATCTTGCGGAAACCAAGGCGTCTTTCGAGGACCTGCTGCAGCGTCTGGATACGGACCACGTGGAAGTGGGAATGATCCACTACTGCGATGCCATGGATGACTGGCAGACCATTCTGGATCATGGAATTCTGGATTATGCCAGGGAACTGAAGGCACAGGGCCGGATCGGCCACATCGGCCTCAGCTCTCATAACCCGGAGGTGGCTCTTGCGGCCATCGGAACAGGGGAGATCGAGGTGCTGATGTTCAGCGTCAATCCCTGCTATGATCTGCAGCCTGCCAGCGAGGACTGCGAGGATCTGTGGGCGGATGAGACCTATACCAATGAATATACGAATATGGACCCGGAACGGCAGGCTTTGTACGAGGAGTGCCAGAGACGGGGCGTGGGCATCAGCGTCATGAAGGTCTTCGGCGGAGGAGACCTGCTGAAGGCGGATATGTCACCTGCTGGGGTTGCACTTACTTCAGACCAGTGTATCCACTACGCTCTGTGCCGGCCGGCTGTTGCAACGGTCCTTGCGGGAGCAAGGAATGTGGAGGACCTGGAGACCAGTCTCACCTATGAGTTTGCTTCGGAGGAGGAGAGAGACTATGCATCGGCGCTGGCCTCCTTCCCGAGAGTGACCTGGAGCGGGCATTGCATGTACTGCGGCCACTGTGCACCCTGTCAGAAGGGGATCGATGTGGCTATGGTGACCAAGCTTCTGAATCTGGCTGTGGCCCAGGAGACCATGCCGGAGACGGTGCGGGAGCACTATAAGAGTCAGAAGCACCACGCTGTGGAGTGTGTGGCCTGTGGCGCCTGCGAGATGCGCTGCCCCTTTGGTGTGAGCATCCGGGAGAATATGAAAAAGGCAACTGAAGTATTTGGCTTCTAAGGAGGAGTATTATGGATATATTACTGATGGCGGCTTTGATACCACCGCTGTTTCTGCTGGTACGTATTTATCAGATGGATAAGATCGAGAGGGAGCCTGTGGGGCTTGTGCTGAAGGTATTTCTCTTCGGCGCGGTGTCGACTGTTTTCGCGGCTCTGATCGAGGGATTCGGACAAAATCTGCTGCTGCAGTTCCTGAACCCGAAATCCGTGGCGTTCAAGTTCCTGTTCTTTTACTTCGTGGTGGCCTGGGCAGAGGAGGGAGTCAAGCACTTCGCCCTGAAGCACGGGACCTGGCGGAATCCCGCCTTTAACTACCATTTCGACGCGGTGGTCTATTCCGTGGCCGCTGCGCTGGGCTTTGCGGCTTTCGAGAACGTGAACTATGTCACGTCCTATGGCCTTGGAGTGGCGGTGATGCGGGCGCTGACGGCGATCCCGGGACACTGCATCTTCGGCATCTTCATGGGATTCTACTACGGCATGGCCAAGTATCACGCAAACCGGGGCGATAGACAGAAGGAACGGCTCAACCAGTTCCTGAGCATCTTCGTGCCTTTGCTGCTCCATGGATTCTATGATTTCTGTGCCTCCAGCGAGAGCGAGATCTCCACAGCAGTGTTCTTTATTTTCATCATCATACTGGATATCGTCGCTTTCCGGGTGATCCGCAAGATGGCCAGGAATGACAGCAGTCTGACGGAGTATGATATCTCCCACTTGAGCCGCTGATAAAATGTTTAAATTTGTTTTCTGAAACCATTAACAAATCGAATATTTTGTGTTATAACATAAAGTATAGATCGTATTTCGAAAGGAGATAATACTAATGGCAAAAGATATTGATTGGGGTAGTCTTGGTTTTCAGTACACCGCGGCAGATTACCGTGTTGTTTCCAAGTATAAAGATGGAAAATGGAGCGATCTGGAACTGACCACTGATTCCACCGTACACATTTCCGAGTGCGCAGGTGTCCTGCAGTATGCACAGACCGTATTCGAGGGTCTGAAGGCTTATCGCACCGCAGACGGCAAGATCGTTACATTCCGTCCGGATCTGAACGCTCAGAGACTGAAGGATTCTGCAGAACGTCTGGCAATTCCGGCTGTTCCGGAAGAGATGTTCCTGGAAGCACTGGACATGCTGGTCAAGGCAAATGAAGAGTATGTTCCTCCATACGGCAGCGGCGCAACTCTTTATGTTCGTCCGTACATCTATGGAAGCGGCCCGGTCATCGGTGTTGCACCGGCTCCAGAATATGAGTTCCGTATGATCTGCATGCCGGTTGGTCCTTACTTCAAGGGAGGAGCCAAGCCCATCGTCATCAAGGTATCTGATTACGACAGAGCAGCCCCGCACGGAACCGGAAACATCAAGGCTGGTCTGAACTATGCCATGAGTTTATTTGCTGGTGAGCAGGCCCATGCAGAAGGATTCTCAGAGAACATGTATCTGGATGCTGCAACCAGAACTTATGTAGAGGAGACCGGCGGAGCGAACTTCCTGTTCATCACCAAGGACGGAAAGGTCGTAACACCCAAGTCCAATTCCATTCTGCCTTCCATCACCAGAAGAAGTCTGATGATCGTTGCCAAGGATATCCTGGGTCTGGAGACCGAGGAAAGACCGGTACCCTTTGAGGAAGTTCCGGAATTCGCAGAATGCGGACTGTGCGGAACCGCAGCAGTCATCTCCCCGGTTGGTAAGATCAACGACCACGGAAAAGAGATCTGCTTCCCAAGCGGCATGGAAGAGATGGGACCCACCATCAAGAAGCTGTATGACACTCTGACCGGTATCCAGATGGGTACGGTAGAAGGTCCGGAAGGCTGGATCCGCGAGATCAAATAAGATCACCAAAAAGATAATGAGACCGGCAGGCATGGGAGACTGTGCCTGCTTGTGTTTGTATATGACGGAGAGGACAAGAATAATGGAACGTGAGCAACTTATTCAGGAGATCATAACCCGGGTGAAGGGGGAGTTCGCCGCAGAAGGGGAGAGCCGGAACATCGCGGAATTCGCCTACGAGCGGGGAGAAGCCTATGCGAAGACCCGGCGGTTTGACAACTCCCGCTACTATCATAACTACAGCTTCCGGCTGGATGACGGAAGTCAGGTATTCTCCAGCTCCTTCTTCAGCATCTATACCACCCGGAATCAGACGGGGGCATACCTGGATGCGGAGAAGGTGGTGAAGGAACTCCTGGGGGACGAGAAGGACCGGCTCTTTCATTTGGTCCGGGACCAGCGGTTCGGCATCAACGGCGTCTTCAAAGCGGCACTCTCACCGGGAGAGCCCCAGCAGATCAGCTACACCGATTATGTACTGGTGATCGCAGCCTTCTGCGCCGGAGTAATGAATACAAGTAAGTAATGCAAAGAGGATCCGATGTGGATCCTCTTTTCTCGTAATTGTATTATTCTTTTTATTCAGAGCCGGGG
>CAMOGZ010000109.1 GCA_946614405.1 uncultured Eubacterium sp.
GTAAGGGATTTGCGATCTGCTCCGCTGCTCTGACAGCGCTGGCTCTGTTCGTATCCTTCGCGCAGGTTTCTCAGCTGGAAAGCATCGACCTGCTGCACCCGATCGTAATCATCGGTCTGTTCATCGGCGCAATGCTGCCGTTCATCTTCTCCGCTCTGACCATGAACTCCGTTGGTAAGGCTGCCAACGACATGATCGAGGAAGTCAGAAGACAGTTCCGTGAGGATAAGGGCATCATGGCCGGAACTTCCAAGCCGAACTACAAGAAGTGCGTAGACATTTCCACCACAGCTGCTCTGAGAGAGATGATCATCCCGGGCCTGATGGCCATCATCGTTCCGATTGTCATCGGATTCGTACTGGGCTCTCATGCTCTGGGCGGAATGCTGGCAGGCGCACTGTCCTCCGGCGTACTGCTTGCCATCATGATGGCTAACGCAGGCGGCGCATGGGACAACGCCAAGAAGTACATCGAGGAAGGCCACTTCGGCGGCAAGGGATCCGATCCTCACAAGGCTGCTGTTGTTGGTGACACCGTAGGTGACCCGTTCAAGGATACTTCCGGTCCTTCCATCAACATCCTGATCAAGCTGATGACCATCGTATCTCTGGTATTCGCTCCTCTGTTTGGAAACGGACTGCTGGGATAATCATCAACTGAAACGTTAATTAACAATGACTGCAACATTTGATACCTTGATTATGTTGCAGTCTTGTTTTTCTGTTTACAGACCGGAGCAGGGGGCTCATTATGGCGAAGAAAGACAAGGAAATCAAGACCAATGCCATACGGATGGTGGAGAAGCAGGGGATCGCTTATTCTCTGCACACCTATGACAACAGTCACGGATTCGTAGACGGGGTATCGGTGGCAAAAATGACCGGACTGGAGGAGGATCAGGTATTCAAGACTCTGGTACTGGTTGGGCACAGCAAGCAGAATTATGTATGCGTCATTCCCGTGGCAGAAGAACTGGACCTGAAGAAGGCGGCCCGCCATTTCGGTGAGAAAAACATCGAGATGATCCATGCCAAAGACATCACCAAAACCACCGGTTATGTGAAGGGCGGATGCTCGCCCGTGGGGATGAAGAAGCTCTTTCCCACAGCGATCCACGAATCAGCTAAGGAGCATGAGCGCATCGCCGTCAGCGGAGGCAAGATCGGTCTTCAGATGGAACTGTCGCCCACAGAGCTTGCAGCCATGATCGGCGCAGAGTTCGACGATTTGATCAAATAGAGGGAGAATGGAATTGGACAGCGTTATTTATACATTTCTGATATCAATGGTACCTGTGGTGGAGCTCAGGGGTGCGATCCCGGCAGGTGTGGCACTTGGTCTGGATCCTCTTCTGGCAATGGTTATCTCCGACATCGGCAATCTCATTCCCGTACCTTTCGTCATTCTGTTTGTACGTAAAGTGTTCCGCTGGATGCGGTCTGTCAGCCCGAGACTGGAAAGGCTGGTGATCCGCCTGGAGCAGAAGGGCCTTTCCAAGGCGGACAAAGTACGGAAATATGAGGCACTGGGATTGTTTCTCTTTGTGGCCATCCCCCTTCCGGGCACCGGCGCCTGGACCGGGTCGCTGATCGCAGCGCTTCTGGACATCCGGCTTCAGCGGGCACTGCCCATGATCAGCCTGGGGGTCCTGACCGCAGGGGCGATCATCACCCTGCTCACAATCGGTGCCGTTCAGATCCTGTGAGGTAATTATCGATGAAAAAAGGACTGATCATTACATCATATATAGAACATCAGCATGCTCTGGATGTATCCGGGGTGGATTATGACCTGGTGATCTGTGCCGACGGAGGTCTGGTACGGGCAAAGGAACTGGGCCTTTCGCCGGATCTTCTCATCGGGGACTACGATTCCACGGACCGGCCGGATGAGGATGTGATCCTTCTGCCCATGGAAAAGGACATGACGGACAGTGAGGCAGCCATCGATCTGGCTCTTTCAGAGGGGTGCGATCATATCACGGTCCTGGGCGGCCTTGGAGGTCGATTTGATCATACGATGGGCAACATAGGCATGCTGGCAAGATACTGCGGGAAAGGGGCGTTTATCCGCCTTCTGGACGGTCAGAATGAGGTGTTTATGCTTCCTCCGGGAGAGCATACCATCGCCAGAGACTCTCACAAGTATCTGGGGCTCATCGCCTATGGGGGAGCCTGCGAAGGTCTTACCCTTCAGGGCACAAAGTACACCTTAAAGGATTTTACATTGACGGATGATACCACCCGGGGCGTCAGTAATGAGTTCGTTTCGGAAGAGGCAGTCCTGTCATTTCAGAAAGGAAAACTGCTGGTCATACGGACCGGCGATATCCGGTAAGCAAAAAGGCAGCGGCGCGAATGCGCGGCTGCCTTTTCGATGGAATCGATATCTTTATTTGTTATGCCATTCCGGAGCTCTCTTCTCCAGGAATGCGGCCATACCTTCCTTCTGGTCTTCGGAACCGAAGCAGACGGTGGAAGCCTCAACCTCCAGCTGGCTTGCGGATTTCAGATCCATGTCATATCCGTTGTTGATGGCGATCTTGGCCTGAGCAACAGCGATCGGAGCCTTGGATGCGATGGTCTCAGCCAGCTTCTCGGCCTCTGCCATCAGATTTTCCGGAGCGACGACCTTCTCAACCAGACCGATGCGGTGAGCTTCTGCAGCATTGATCATCTCAGCAGAGTAGATCAGATACTTAGCCATGCCTTTGCCTACCAGGCGGGGCAGTCTCTGGGTTCCGCAGAATCCCGGGATGATGCCGAGGCCGACTTCCGGCTGTCCGAACTTTGCCTTCTCGGAAGCGATGCGGATGTCACATGCCATAGCCAGCTCGCAGCCGCCGCCCAGGGCGAATCCGTTTACTGCAGCGATGAAAGGCTTGGGCATCTGGTCAATGGTGTTCATGACCTTGTGTCCTGCCTGCATCATAGCGCGGCCTTCCACGGCATTCAGCTTGCTCATCTGAGCGATGTCAGCGCCTGCCACAAAGGCTTTACCTTCGCCGGTCACGATAACAGCCTTGACAGCATCGTCTTCTTCTATTTCCTTCAAAACACAGGCCAGCTCACTCAGAACATCAGTGTTCAGTGCGTTCAGAGCCTTGGGTCTGTTAATGGTGATATAGCCGATGTTTCCTTTAACTTCATACTTCAGATTCTCATACATTGGTACAGTTCCTCTCTTTCCATAAAATCTGACTAACTCTGTCAGTCATTCTCTATTGTTAATAATATATCATTTTCCCCCTTATTTCAACCCACAGAATGGTGATTGTAAATCACGGACAATTAGGATATAATAACGATAATACATGCAAAGGGGGACGATCGTTTTGAATAACTATATTGTAACAGAACCAAGCCGCAGCATTCGTGCCATGGCCAGAGAACACCTTCGGGGAAGGTGGGCCGTGATCTGCGCCGGGACACTGCTTTTTCTATTTTTGTCCATAATCATTCCGGAGTTCTTTGAGGATATCGTACCATTCGGGAGATCTCAGCAGACTCTGTTGACTGGTGATACCACGGAATTTTCCGTTATCGCATCTTTCTACCAGTTTTTCTTTGACGGCGTCTTTGCCGTGGGATACAGCGTGTTCATGCTGGCCTTTGTGCGGCTGAAGGATATCAACCTGGGATACATTTTTGACGGCTTTGAGTATTTTCTCCGCTGTTTGGGACTGACCATTGTAATGGGCGTATTCATCGCTCTGTGGTCACTTCTGTTCGTGATCCCCGGGATCATCGCGGCCATCCGTTACAGTCAGGCCTATTACATCCTGGCGGACGATCCATCCAAGGGGATCTTCCAGTGCATCGAGGAAAGCAAGATGATGATGATGGGAAACAAGATGAAGTACTTCACTCTGTCCTTGTCATTCCTGGGCTGGATCATTCTGGCGTCCATACCGGGAGGGATCCTGTTCTCCGTTTTCCGGCCCGTACCCGGAACGCCGATGAACTTTCTGGTGTTTGTGCTTACAATGATCCCTATCGTATTCATGATTACCTATATGCAGACTGCACTCACGGTGTTCTATGAGATGGTAAGCGGTCATCTGCGGCCGAGAATGACAGAGTTCCCGCCACAGCAGGAGGGCCCCAGTGAATGGGACAATTACAACATGAGGTAAGACGAAAGAGGGCGCTGCCTTGAATAGAGGCAGCGCCTTTTTGCATGCCGGGCAAACGGTTCTCTCTAGTTGATCTCGTTCATGAGATTGACCATCTCGATGGCGCCCAGTGCACAGTCATAGCCTTTGTTCCCGGCTTTGGTCCCGGCACGTTCGATGGCCTGCTCGATGGTGTCGGTGGTGAGGACTCCGAACATGACAGGAATTCCGGCGGAGAGGGCGGTCTGTGCGATGCCCTTGGACACCTCTGCGCAGACGTAATCGTAGTGGGAGGTGGATCCACGGATCACAGCGCCCAGGCAGATCACGGCGTCATAGCGGCCTGTGGCTGCCAGTTTCTGTGCAGTGAGGGGGATCTCAAAGGCTCCGGGGCACCATGCCACGTCGATGTTCTCATCGGCGATCTCGTGACGGCGCAGCCCGTCCAGGGCGCCCCCCAGAAGCTTGGATGTGATGAACTCATTGAATCTGGCGCAAACGATGGCGACTCTGATCTCTTTTGATACTAATTTTCCTTCAAATACTCTCATTTTTCTTCTCCTTTTTTTAATAATCCAGAATATGTCCCATTTTCTCCTGTTTGGTCTTCAGATAGAAGAGATCGTGTACATTTGCCTCCATCTGTATGGGGACACGCTCCACGATATCCATGCCGTAGGCACCCAGCTCATAGACTTTGTGGGGGTTATTGGTGAGGAGCCGCAGGGTGTGGACTCCCAGCTCCCGCAGGATCTGAGCACCGATGTAGTACTCTCTCAGATCACCGGCAAACCCAAGGGCCAGATTCGCTTCCAGGGTGTCCATTCCCTGGTCCTGGAGCTCGTAGGCCTTCAGCTTGTTGATGAGGCCGATGCCCCGGCCTTCCTGTCTCATGTAGAGGAGGATCCCGCGGCCTTCCCGTTCGATCTGGGTGAGGGCGGAGGCAAGCTGCTGTCCGCAGTCACACTTGGTGGAGCCAAAGGCATCTCCCGTGAGACACTCGGAATGGACCCGGCAAAGGACATTCTCACCGTCTCCGATGTCTCCCTTCACCAGGGCTACGTGATGCTCCCCATTGAGCTTGTTCACAAAGCCGATGGCTCTGAACTCACCGTATTTGGTGGGCAGTTTGGTGTTGGCCACGGCTTCCACCAGGATGTCGTTCTTCTTGCGGTAGTCCTGCAGGTCCTTGATGGTGATGAAGGGGATGTCGTATTTCTTGGCCAGCTCCATGAGACGGGGCGTGCGCATCATGGTCCCGTCATCTTCCATGATCTCGCAGCAGAGGCCGCATTCCGGAAGACCGGCAAGACGCATCAGATCCACAGTAGCCTCAGTATGGCCGTTCCGTGTCAGCACGCCGCCGCGGCGGGCCAGAAGAGGGAAGTTATGTCCTGGACGGCGGAAATCCGTGGACCGGCAGTCCGGGTCGCAG
>CAMOGZ010000110.1 GCA_946614405.1 uncultured Eubacterium sp.
CCAATCCCTTCCGGACTTTAGCCTGCCACCAGTACTCCAGGAGCATCCGGTAGTTGCGGAAACCAGTCTTTTCTTCTATGCAGCGGATACAGCCGTCATAGTCCTCCTCAAAGAACAGAAGACCTGCCCGGTTGATCCGGTCGATGTCCTCGCGGGAGGCTTTGATCGCCTCGCGGCTCACGTCTCCCCTCTCGTAGATCCCGGTGAGCTTCTCCGCCTCACCGATCCTGCCGCAGCGGATCAGTGCCTGCAGCAGAACATTCAGGTTGCTGTCCTGAATGGAAAGGATGATGGGATAGATCCAGCGCAGGTAATTTCCGTGGCGCATGGCTCCCATGAACGGGCGGGAAAGCTGCAGCTGCAGATAAGGCTGGAAGCAGTGGATGATCTCGGAATACTCTCCGGCATCCAGCATGGCATACAGATCTCTGCCGTCGATGCGCTTGTCCACGATCCGCTCAGTGATCTTTCCCTTGAAGTCGCTCATGTAGTTCTCGATGGGCCGGTAGGCCTTCTCAAGACCTCTGCGTGCTTCTTTGTTCTGGAAATAGAGATCGGAGAGGAAGTCCTGGGTGAACAGTCTGTCCCGTTCCTCGTAGAATCTCTTGTAGGACATGTCGTAGCGTGTGATATTGGTATGCTCCACGCGGGTGTCCACGTAGGGCACCTTCATCCACTCCGTGCCGTAGAGCAGCACCAGGTACTGATACCACTGGTTCGGCATGGGCAGCATCTCATCCTCGAAGGGAAGATACACCGGCTCCCCCATCATTTCCTTGGGGAAGACCGTGGGGATGGAGCCCCAGCGCAGAGCGTAGTAATTGCATTCTTCCTCGGGATAGGAGAAGAGGTCCTTCTCCAGATCCTCCACCACTGCATCATAGCCTTCCGTCTTCAGCCTCTGATAATAGGTGTCGTAGAGGCCCATGTTCTCCTCTCTCACCCGGTGGGCGAAGGAGTAGAAGGGCATGACGATGTCGCAGTAGACGAAGAATTTCTCCAGATAGTCATGCCGGGCATCCATTCCGTCCGGGATGGGATCCAGGATGAAAATGTCGATCAGCGTTCCCGCCGGAGAATCTCCCAGCATATGATAGCGGCAGAACATGGTGGTATCGTCTTCGATATAGCGGGCGATGGTGGAATGATAATCGCATTCCTCGCTCTCCCGGAAGACGATGCTCCTGCCCTCCGGCCGTTCCTCGTAGAAGGCCTTGCAGAAACGGGCGAACTCATCCCGGGTCATGTAGATGTCGATGTCATCGTCCCAGGGGATGAATCCCTTATGCCTCGCCGCTCCGATGACGGTTCCGCCGGCGCTGTAGTAACGGATGTCATGGCGCCTGCAGATCCCGTCGATCTCTTTTACTAATTTCAACAGGTGTGCCTGATGTTCATTCATTTCGGTCACTCCATACTTTCTATTTCTTGATCAGTCTTGCGGAATAGCCCACAAAGTCATATCCCATCTTCTGGTGCAGACGGACGGTGTTCATGTTGTCTGTGATCAGGAAGGCCAGTCCGCGCTTTCCCTCATTTCTGACCAGATTCCAGGTGCTGGCGGTGATGGCTCTTCCAAGGCCCCGGCCTCTCATATCCGGGTCGGTGACCAGTCCGCCGATGACGGCCAGCTTGTCTGTCTCCGCATTGGTGGCGTTGGTGGCGATCAGTGTTCCGTTCTCATCGCGGATGATGAACAGTCTGCCGAAGCCCTCCTCCAGGCGGCGGGTCAGGCTCTCCACCAGACCCTCATAGGTATATACATTGCTGAAGATGTCTGCCTTCAGCATGAGTTTTGCGATCTCCGGAATATCGGACTCCTGGGCCGGAGCGATGTTCACTTCCATATTCCCCTCCATCTCCTTGTTGGCGGTGATGATATGGTTGACTTCCATCTCATATTTATCCTCATCCAGTCTCTCACGGAGAGCCTCGATGGCTTCCTTGGAACCGTTGATCACAGTCGGATCGATCTCCTCGATCAGCTGAAGCGCATAGTCCGGATTGAAGGGACCACGGCCGAAGATGTGGATGCAGTCATAGTACTGATAATAGACCGTATTGATTTCTCCATCCTCTTCATCGAACCAGAGGCCGAACCCCTCGCCCTCTACGCCGCATTCCTCGATATCCATGTACATGTAGAAACACTGGATATAGTCTTCTCCGATATAGTCCAGCGCTCTCTTGGCATCGGTGCTTTTGATCAACATGTGAATCCTCCTTTACTACCTCAATAACCCTTATTTTTCTTTTTCCTGTTGTTCTTTCATCTTCTTCTGGCGGGCGGCCTTCTTCGCATCCTGCCGCTCCACCATCTTATCGTAGAATTCGATGGCCTCGTCGATCCCGCCGTCGAATACCTTCTTGCCTTTCCTCATGACGATCCCCCGGGTGCAGAATTCCTTGGCCACCTTGGTGGAATGAGTTACGAAAAGGAACGTGATTCCCTTGTTCTCCACCAGGCTGCGGATCTTGGCCATGCACTTCTTTCGGAAGGACTTGTCTCCCACGCTCAGGGCCTCATCCACGATGAGGATCTCCGGCTGTACGTTGACATTGATGGCGAATCCCAGTCTCGCCTTCATTCCGCTGGAGTAAGTACGGACCGGCTGATCCATGTACTCTCCCAGCTCCGCAAACTCGATGATGGCCGGCTCGATCTTCCGGATCTCATTTTCCTTCATTCCCATGAGGCTCCCGCGGAAGTAGATGTTCTCTCTCCCGGTGAACTCCGGGTCAAAGCCCGCCGTCAGCTCCAGCAGGGCACTGACGCGTCCGTTGATCTCGATCTTTCCCGAGGTGGGATAAGTGACCTGAGTGATCATCTTCAGCAGAGTGGACTTGCCTGCACCGTTTCTGCCGAACAAAGCCACGGAGTCGCCCTTCTCCACCGTAAAGCTGACGCTGTTGATGGCGTTCTTCTTCTTGTGGGGGACCTTCTTGGAAAAGATGCCCCAGAACCGAAGTCGGTCGTTCTTATACAGCCGGTATGTTTTCGTCACATTCGTAAAACGAATGGCGATGTTTTTCTTGGTCTTAGTCTCAGTATTGCTCATATCATCACCTACAGTACATCCGGAATTTCTTTCTTAAGCTTGCGATAGGACCAGACGGCCAATGCGAACATGATCACCAGCAGAATGGCGAAGTTCCGCATCTCCGTGGGAGTCTCCCAGAACCACTTGTGATAGATCAGGGAGTTGCGGAAGCCGTTTGCGATGATGGTGACCGGATTGAACATCAGGATCCTCCGGATCCACTCGATGTCGATCTTGGTGGCATCATAAAGGATCCCGGACAGCCAGAACAGCGCCGACGTAATGGACTTGATGAAGTTCAGGAAGTCTTTACTGATGGCGGACAGCATGCTGCCGAAAAGACTCCAGGCTGTGAAAAACAGGAACATCAAAAGCCAGAAGAACGGGATCTGCAGATAGTAGATTGTAGGCATGTATCCCATCCCCACATAGATCAGGAACATGATCAGCTGCAGGCCGAGATTCACGATAAAATATGACAAGCTGGTAAAGGTGGGGATCGTGTCCACCGGATACTTGATCCGTTTGACCAGATACCGGTACCTTCGGATGGCGCCGGAACCGGAATTGAGACAATCCCTCATATAGAACCAGGGAACATATCCGGCGATGAGCCACAGAATGAACGGATAGCCGTCCACCGGCTGGCCCTTACGGATTCCGATGGAAAAAGCGAACCAGAACACAAAAATCGTGATGGACGGACGAATGATCGCCCATGCCCACCCGATGGCTGCTCCGCGATAGGTCTTGATAATGTCTGACTTCGCCAGTTTCAGAATCTGTTTGCGATACCTGATATGATCCCGTAATATCTCCTTAAGTGTGCTCAAACTCTCTACCCCTTTACGTGATATCCTGGAGAAATGAAACTCTTGTCAGCCTGTTCCGGCCGATAGTCATTCCTCGCCTATTATATGTAACAATTATACCGTATCTCCCCCTTATTATCAATGCTATTTTGTTTTTCGTGGACACTCACACCGCCCTATTGTATAATAATGGGGACGAAAAGAATGGATGGTAAGATTTATGAAAATGATACTGACCAGGATATCCTTCCGTAGGATCATCCTCACAATAGAAGGCCGTTTCGAAGACGGCCCCGCGCCGGAGCCCTCTCAGGTCCGGTTCTTTCTCCGGGACGCATCCGGGAAAACGCTGGACGCCGAGCCCGAGGAAGTATTCCTCGACGGCGCTACCTTCTGCGTCCGGATGAATGTCATGGCCCTCTCCGATGAATACCCCATCGAAAGCGGCACATGGTACTTCATGGCGAAGGTGCAGGGCGAGGACAGACCCCTTCCCGCCGCCGTCACAGAAGAAGTCCGCGAGGCCATCGGATCCGAATCTTCGATCCAGAAGATGACGGGCAAGCTCACCGTAGACGAGTTCGTGGCCTACACCGACCGTGAGGTCCACCGCTCCTCCGCAGAGAACACCCGGGCCACCGGCCTTGAGATCCAGAAGACCACCGGCGAATACTGGAAAGGACATTCCGGCCTGGATGACAAGGGACATTACTATCTGTCCGTGTCCTTCCATGCCAACAAAACCAAGATGGCGGAGTACATCCGTGATCCCCGGCTGCTGGTCCACAAGATCGTAAGACTGATCCCCGATACGGGATTTCAGGTCTTCTTCCGTCTTTGCCGCCTGTTTCCGGGAAGAAAGAAGAATAAGGTTTTGTTCTCCTCGAGCCGCTACAACCATCTCACCGGCAACGAGAAGTTCCTCCACGACCGCATGGTGGAGCGGGGCCTGGACAAGAAGTATGAGATCTGCTACAACTTCAAGGACGGCGTGGCCTCCCACCGGGGCATCAAGGAGAAGTTCCGCTTCACCTATCACCTGGCCACCGCAAGCTATATCATCGTAGATGACTACTCCCCGGAGATCTACCGGCTGAAGTACGGCCCCGACGTGAAGGTGGTCCAGCTCTGGCACGCCTGCGGCGCGTTCAAGACCATCGGATTCGAGCGCCTGGACAAGCAGGGGTCCCCGGCCTTCCGCACCAAAGTCCACAAGTGCTACACCCACGTGACGGTGAGCTCCGACCTTTCGGCAGAACATAACGCCGAGGCCTTCGCCATCCGCCGGAGCAAGTTCTATCCCGTGGGCATCGCCAGGACCGACGTGTTCTTCGACCAGGACTACATCCGGTCGGTGCAGCAGAAGCTGCGGGAGACCTATCCCGCCATCACAAAGGCCAGCGAAGTGGTCCTCTACGCCCCCACTTTCCGTGGGAACAACGGCTACACCGCCTTCTTCCCCTATGAAATGATCGACCTCGCGTCTTTGGGCGCCTGGCTGAAGGAGACGGGACGGATCATGCTCATCAAGATGCATCCCTTCGTGAAGGATGCTGCGCCGATCCCGGAAGAATACCGGGAGCAGTTCCTGGATGTCACATCCTACCCGGACATCAACGAGCTTCTCATGGTGACGGACCTTCTCATCACCGACTATTCCTCGGTGATCTACGAGGCGTCCCTTCTGCGG
>CAMOGZ010000111.1 GCA_946614405.1 uncultured Eubacterium sp.
TCTTTGAGACGGACGAGCGTTATCTGCCGCTGATCCGGGAGCAGCTGCCGGCTGCCAACATCCTGATCACCAACCTGCAGAAGGATCAGGTCCAGAGAAACGGGGATCCGGATTATATCTACCGGAAACTGAAAAAGGCCGTAAAGGACGGCGGAATGAAGCTGTTCCTGAACAATGAGGAGCCCCGTTCCAAGGCTTTCGATGAAGATTCCGACAAGGTCGTGACCTTCGGTGTAGAGAGCCATAATGAATCCTTCCGCAAGGGATCCAGCTATGTCACTATGGCATGTCCCAAGTGCCACCACAGGATCGGATTCGGCTATTATAACACCGACGGCATCGGCCCCTTTGTCTGCAGCCACTGCGGTCATCACAGTGAAGACAAGGCGGACTACATGGTCACCGACGTGAACTTCGATGACCGGAAATTCAAGCTCCGCGGCGTGGAATTCGACATGCCCTATAACACGCCGTATATGCTGTACAATTACGCTGCAGCTCTTGCCGTCGCCAAGGAAATGGCGGGGATCCTGCCGGAACAGGCTGCGGTCTCCTTCGGCAGTTTCAAGAATGTGGGAGGACGTTTCGAGATCCTGCATTATAAGGGCAAAACCATCAAATACATGCGGATCAAGCAGGAGAATCCTGAGACTCTGCAGACCAGCATCAACGTGATGGCCTCAGATCCGAAGCGGAAGATGGTTGCACTGGGACTCTGTCCTCTGGTTGACATGATCCCGCATTATGCAAACTCCTTCTACGCCTTCGACTGCGACCTTTCCAAGCTGGTCCAGTCAGACGTGGAGAAGTATTTCTGCTTCTCCGACCGGGTCTGCTACGATACCGCCAACCGGTTTATCTATGAGGGCGTGGATCCGTCCCTGATCAAAATCGAAGACAGTGAGAATGTGGATGTGATCTTCAAGGAGATCGAGGAGGCAGAGACCGACAACATCTACCTGATCACATGGCTGCATACTTACGAACATATGGAGAAATTCCTGAAGAAGGAGGGTGAGATCGATGAATGAGTTTAAGATCGCATGGTTATTCCCGGATACACTGTTCCTTCACGGGGAACGTGGTAATCTGCTGGCATTGGCAAGATACGCACAGATGGCCGGCCTTGCGCCGGAGGTGATCAAAATCGACTTCAGCACCGAGGACTTCGATCCGGCGTCCTTCGATGTGATCTTCTGCGCTCCGGGAGAGATCTCTTCCTTCCCGGCCGTGGCGGAGTGGCTGGCACCATACAGGGATAAGCTGGCTGAGTTCGTCTTTGGCGGAGGACCGCTGATCGTCACGGGGACATCCGTGGGCCTCTTCGGGAACAAAGTCATCCGTTCCGATGGTTCCGAATTCGACGGCCTCGGCATCATTTTCACCGACTTCCGGGAGAATGAGGAAGTCTACGGTGACGATGTGTACTTCCGGTGTGAATACAACAACGAGATCATGGAAGTCATCGGAAACCAGATCCAGATGGGAGATCTGATCATCCATGAGGAGAAGCCCTTCGGTGAGATGTTCTACGGCTATGGCAACACCGGAAAGACCAGAGAGGAAGGAGTTCAGAAGTGGAACTCCATCTTCACCAATACTCTGGGCCCCATGCTGGTGTGCAATCCCTGGCTGACAGAGGAGATCATCAAGGTTGCCGCTGCCAGAAGAGAGCTGGAGATCCAGCCCACGGGTTATGATATGAAGCTTGAGCAGGATTCCTTCGCCACCAAGAAGGAGTTCATCCTGACCAAGGAGACCCATCTGACCAATTGTAAATAAAAGAAAGTGAGGAATATATAGTATGGCATTTTTGGATAAGCTTACGGATTTTGCGAAGGATGCGGGAGACCGCGCCAGCGATGCGCTGGAGATGACCAAGCTGAAGACCAAGATCAGCTCCGAGAAGAAAGAAATCAATGGAGAGCTGGCTAAGATCGGCAAGGTGATCCTGGACCGCGTCAAGGCAGGCGAGATGGAGATGGATGAAGATCTTGCTCACATCATCGAGCGAATCGATGCTCACAACCAGACCATCGAAGAACTCCAGAGTTCCCTGGAAGCACTGGCCAGAGAGTAGGTGAAACTGTGAGAAGAAGCAGTATCGCGCCGATCGCCATCGTCATCGGCGCGCTGGTTGTCCTGAATATCGTACAGGGTCGCTTCAGCAATATCGGCGACTGGATGATGCAGGAACTGATCATGCTGCCTGCCATCGTCATCGGCATCTCTTTCCATGAGTTTGCCCATGGCTTTGTATCTTATAAACTGGGAGATCCCACGCCGAAGCTGCAGGGCAGGGTCACCCTGAACCCCGCGGCCCACATCGACCCCATCGGATTCATCTGCCTTCTCTTTGCAGGATTCGGATGGGGAAACCCGGTGCAGATCGATCCCCGCTACTATAAGCACAGAAGACGGGATGAGTTTCTGGTTGCCATCGCCGGCGTAGTGATGAACTTCCTGCTGGCAGTGGTGTTCACCATCATCCTGCGGTTCATCGTCCATGGCAGCAGCGCGTTCTACACATCCACCATGGGATCGGTGATCATCGAGATGATCCAGTACTGTATCCTGATCAATCTGGTACTGATGATCTTCAACCTGATCCCGGTGCCGCCACTGGACGGATTCGGCATCCTGACCCAGATCTTCAATCTGGAAAAGTACAGCTGGTATCCGGTGGTTTATCAGAACGGTATGTATATTCTGCTGGCACTGATCCTGTTTAACGTGACGGACCTGATCCTGAATCCGGCCATCGACTTTTTCAGCAATTTACTGATCAACCTGATCGTATACTAAGGAGAAAATCAATGAATGAAAATATCGTAAAGCGGAACGACCTGCTGTCTCAGAAGGTGATCAAAGGCCTGAACTCCAGAAACATGGAAGGCTACTATGCGGCCAATTCGGAAGAGGCGCTGAAACTGGCTCTGGAGATCATCGGAGAGGGAAGCACCGTCACCATGGGCGGATGCATGAGCGCCCGGGAGATCGGCCTGGTGGATGCCCTGAAGGAAGGCAATTATAACTTCATCGACCGGGACGAGATCGAAGACAAGCGTGCGGCTATGCTGGCTGCATACGATGCGGACGTATATCTGTCCAGCGCCAACGCCATGACAGAGGACGGGATCCTGGTGAACATCGACGGCAATGCCAACCGCGTTTCCGCCATCGCCCAGGGACCGAAGAAGGTCCTGTTCATCGTCGGCATGAACAAAGTCTGCGACGATGTGGACGGCGCCATGAAGCGTGCCAGAAACGTAGCTGCGCCCATCAACGCCCAGCGGTTTGACATCGCGACCCCGTGCCGCAAGACCGGAAGCTGCGGAGACTGCAAGACTCCGGACACCATCTGCTGTCAGTTCCTGATCACCCGGTATTCCAAACATCCGGGCCGGATCCACGTGATCCTGGTAAATGAGGACCTGGGATTCTGATGGAAAACCATTGAAAAATCAATATATTGATAAAATTGTTAGCACTCTTGCAAAAAGAGTGCTAATTTTTTCTTTACTTTTTGTTTTTTCGGGTATAATATAGCCATAGAGGAATTCCGATCATAAGATTATTACAGATAGAGACACTATGAGAGAGGGGGAAACCGACATGAATATTGAAAGATATACACAGAATGCACAGAGTGCAGTGGTAGAATGTCAGAACATCGGTGTTTCGGAAGGTCATCAGGTCCTGGATGGGGAGCATCTTCATCTTGCTCTTCTGATGCAGAAGGACGGACTGATCCCGAAACTGGTACAGTACATGGGCGTGGACCCGACACTGATGATCGCCGACCTGGAAGCAGAAATGGAGAAGCTTCCCAAGGTCAGTGGGAATGCGGACAATGTTTACGCATCCCGCAGACTGAATCAGATCTTCGTGAACGCAGAGGCCAAAGCAGATCAGTTCAAGGACGAGTACATCAGTGTGGAACACCTGTACATGGCACTGCTGGATGAGAAGGGTACACCTTCTGCCAAACTCTTTGCCAAGTATGGCATCACCAGAGAGAAGTTCCTGGATGCTTTGTCCAAGGTGAGAGGAAACCAGAGAGTCACCAGCCAGAATCCGGAGGAGAACTATGAGGCTCTGGAGAAATACGGCCGCGACCTGGTGGACATGGCAAGACAGGGCAAGCTGGACCCGGTGATCGGCCGTGATGCAGAGATCCGCCACGCCATCCAGATCCTTTCCAGAAGGACCAAGAACAACCCGGTGCTCATCGGTGAGCCCGGCGTAGGTAAAACTGCCGTGGTAGAAGGCCTGGCACAGCGTATTCTGAAGGGGGACGTGCCGGAAGGACTGAAGGATAAGACCATATTCGCACTGGATATGGGCGCCCTCATCGCCGGAGCCAAGTTCCGGGGCGAGTTCGAGGAACGTCTGAAGGCCGTACTGAATGAAGTAGAGAAATCCGAGGGCAGGATCATCCTGTTCATCGATGAGATCCATAATATCGTAGGCGCCGGAAGGACGGAAGGTTCCATGGATGCCGGCAACCTGCTGAAGCCGAAACTGGCCAGAGGAGAGCTGCACTGCATTGGCGCCACCACTCTGGATGAATACCGGAAATACATCGAGAAGGATGCGGCGCTGGAACGCCGTTTCCAGAAGGTGCTGGTAGATCAGCCGACGGTGGAGGATACCATTTCCATTCTCCGTGGCCTGAAAGAACGGTTCGAGATCCATCACGGCGTCCGTATCACCGACGGCGCTCTGATCGCCTGCGCCACACTGTCCGACCGCTATATTACAGACCGTTTTCTGCCGGATAAGGCCATCGACCTGATGGACGAGGCGGCAGCCCGGATCCGTACCGAGATCGACAGCATGCCCGCAGAGCTGGATGAGATCTCCCGGAAGATCATGCAGCTGGAAATCGAGAAGCAGGCTTTGTCCAAGGAGACCGACAAGGCTTCCGCAGTCCGCCTGCAGGCTCTGGAGAAGGAACTGGCTCAGCTGAAGGATGAGAATGCTTCCATGCGTGCTCAGTGGGAAGGGGAGAAACAGGCCATATCCGCTGTGAAAGAGACCAAGCAGAAGATCGATGAGGTCCGTCTGCAGATGGAAGAGGCGGAACGGAACTACGACCTGGGCAAACTGGCAGAACTGCAGTACGGAACCCTGCCGGCTCTGGAAAAGAAGCTGGAAGAAGATAAGAAGAAATCTGAGATCGCGGAAGAACACCGCCTTCTGAAGGAAGAGGTCAATGAGGAAGAGATCGCTGAAGTAGTATCTGCCTGGACCGGGATCCCGGTGGCCAAGCTGGTGGAGACTGAGCGTGATAAGCTGCTTCGCCTTCCGGAGATCCTCCACAAGCGTGTAGTTGGACAGGACGAAGGCGTCCAGTCCGTGGCAGAGGCTATTCTCCGTGCCCGTGCCGGCCTGAAGGATG
>CAMOGZ010000112.1 GCA_946614405.1 uncultured Eubacterium sp.
GTACAAGGACAAGCTGCGGACCAAAACGCCTTCCGTTGAGCAGAATGTGGGCAACCTCTCCGGAGGAAACCAGCAGAAGGTGCTCCTGGCCAAATGGATGTTCGCGGAGCCGGATATTCTGATCCTGGACGAGCCCACCCGAGGCATCGATGTGGGTGCAAAATACGAGATCTACTGCATCATCAACGACCTGGTAAAAGCCGGGAAATCCGTTGTGATGATCTCTTCCGAGCTTCCCGAGGTCATCGGCATGAGCGACAGGATCTACATCATGAATGAAGGCCGCTTTGTGGGTGAGATGAAAGCCTCCGAAGCGACACAGGAAAATATCATGGCTTGCATCTTGCAGTCGGGAAGGGGCGAATAAGTATGAATCTGAAAGTATTGGATGTCTTAAAGAAATATACGATGGTATTTGCCCTGGTCGTGGTCATGATCTTCTTCTTCTTCCAGACCGACGGCAAGATCCTGTATTCCCAGAACATCAACAACCTGATTTCCCAGAACGCGTACGTCTTCGTGCTGGCGGCAGGTATGCTCCTTTGTATCCTCACCGGCGGTAACATTGATCTGGCCGTGGGTTCCGTGGTCTGCTTCGTCGGCGGTATCGGCGCAGTGATCATGGACCGGAGCATCAACATCTGGGTAGCCGTGGCCATCATGCTGGTGGGCGGCCTGCTGGTGGGTCTGTGGCAGGGCTTCTGGATCGCCTATGTGAAGGTTCCTCCCTTTATCGCCACACTGGCAGGTATGTATGCCTTCCGCGGATTTTCCAACGTGGTCATGAAGGGCCTGACCGTGGGTGTCAGAGACGAGACCTTCCTGAAGGTCTTCGGCGGCGGCTCCGATTGCTACATCCCCGACCTCTTCGGGGGCGGCGATTTCAACATCACCTGTATGGTGGTGGGTGCCATCTGTGTGGTTGTCTATCTGGTCATCACCCTGCGCAAGCGTGCGGCTGCCAAGTCCAAGGGGATCGAGGTGGAGAGCCTCACCTCCATGATCGTCAAGATGGTCGTCATTTCGGCCGTGGTTTTGTGGGTATTCTACAAGCTGGCTACCAACGGCGGTAAGGGTATCCCTACCAGCCTGATCTGGATCGGTCTGGTGCTGATCGCTTACGAGTATGTCACCACCAAGACCACCGTGGGTCGTTACCTGTACGCCGTAGGCGGCAATGAAAAGGCCACCCGGCTCTCCGGTATCGATTCGAGAAAGGTTTATCTCTTTGCTTATCTGAACATGGGTCTCATGGCCGGTCTCGGCGGTATCCTTACCATCGCCAGAGCACAGAACGCAGCGCCCACCTTCGGCGTCGGTTACGAGATGGATGCCATCGCAGCATGCTTTATCGGCGGCGCCTCCGCATACGGCGGTGAGGGCAACATCTTCGGTGTCATCATCGGTGCGGTCCTGATGGGTGTCATCAACCAGGGCATGAGCATCATGGGTATATCCGCCAACTATCAGAGTGTGGTCAAGGGCATCGTGGTGCTTCTCGCCATCGTCTTTGATGTGCTGTCGAACAAGAAGAAAAAGTAAGGAGAAAAGCTATGGCAAAATATTTGGATGTACTGAAAAAGAATGCAATGCTGATCATCCTTGTGCTGGTATTTCTCTTCTTCACGGCACAGACGGGCGGAGCGATGCTGTCTCCCCTGAACTTCAACGCATTGATCATTCAGAACGCATATGTGTTCATTCTGGCCACCGGTATGCTGATGTGTATGCTCACCGGCGGTAACATCGACCTGTCCTGTGGTTCCTTTGTCTGCTTCATGGGTGCCGTCGGCGGCGTCCTTATGGTGGTGAAGGAGAGAGGCACCGGCGTATCCATCCTGCTGATGCTCCTCATCGGTATCCTTTACGGATGTGTCCTGGGCTTCCTGGTGGCTTATGTGGATATTCCACCCTGGATCGCCACCCTGGCAGGCTATCTGGCCTTCCGCGGATGGGGAACCGCCATCCTGCTGAACAACAGCACCACCGGCAGTATCGCTCCCATCCCTGCAGGCTTTTTGAAGATCTTCTCCGGCAAGATCTTTGAGACGCCCATCAATCAGTTCAATGTGGTGTGCTTTGTGGTGGGGATCATCGCCAGTATCGTTGTGGTGGCGCTGAATATCTTCACCAGAGCTTCCAAGCTCAAGAAGGGCTACGAAGCGGATTCGCTGGTATCCATGATCGTCAAATCGGTCCTGTCCGTCTTTGTGATCATGCTCTTTGCCTACAAGCTGGCAAAGGCAGGCGGAATCCCCACTGCTCTGGTGTGGGTGGTCGCCATCGTCCTGCTCTACAGCTTCATCACCTCCAAGACCACCCTGGGCAGATACTTCTACACCATCGGCGGCAACAAGGAGGCAACCCGCCTCTCCGGCGTAGACACCCGACTGATCATGTTCTTCGCTTATCTGAACATGGCAGTGCTGACGGTCATCACCTCCTTTGTGGTGCTGGCCAGAACCCAGGCGGCCAATTCCACCGCAGGTACCAACTACGAGATGGATGCCATCGCAGCCTGTGTGGTGGGCGGCGTCTCCGCATACGGCGGATCCGGCTCCGTCTTCGGCATGGTGGTGGGTGCAACCCTGATCGGTGTCATCAACCTGGGCATGCAGCTTATGAACGTGGATGCCGACTGGCAGAAGATCGTAAAGGGTATCGTCCTGCTGGCAGCCGTGGTCTTTGACATCCTGGCTGCGAAGAAGAACCAGAGCAAGTAAGGACAAAATACACGGAGTCATCGGGAAAGTTTTCCCGGTGACTTCTTTTTTGTAGTGATTTTGATATAATAGAAATAATTGTCCGATTGTATTTTCTGAGAGCTTAGGGAGGCTCGTAGACGTATTATGGTATATGCATCGGTTGGAATTCTGGCTCTGCTACTGAATGCGATATTAAATTGGAAAACCATGTCGGAAGCGAAATTCCGGTCAGATCCCAAGGATAAAAAACAGCGGGTGATCAACCGTTATGGCGGGTTCCTGATGGTGGCAAACTGCTTTTTTATCAGTGATATCCTCTGGGGCATTCTGGATCAGCACCATACGGTACCCGGGATTTTATTCTTCCTTTATTCCGCAGCGATACTCTATTTTGTCTTCATGCTTCTGACCATGCTGACATGGTTCCGCTATGTGGTGTCCTATCTGGATAAGGATAATATTGCGTCCCGTCTCCTCCTGGTCTCCGTATGGATGGTTTTTGTCATCGGTTTTATCGAGCTGATGCTCAACTACTTTCATCCTTTCATTTTCTCCTTTGACGCAGAACACAATTATATACCCGAAGCCGGCAGAAATTTTGCCTTCCTTCTGCAGGTGATCTTCTATTTTCTGGCAGCCGCTCAAATGCTCGGAATATCTTTCCGGGCGGTATATCGGCTGAGGATCCGTTATCGGGCCGTGGCACTGACCTGCCTTTCTCTGGGAACTTTCCTGGGCCTGCAGGTTTTCGACTCCTCCCTCCCTTTTTACTCCGTGGGACTGATGGTGGGCATCGCGGTGGTCCACACCTTTGTGGAAGCCGGTGAGAAGAAAGAGAAAGAGATTCACGATCATATCGCCTCCATCATGGCGGAGGATTACGAGGTCATCTATTACATCGATCTGGAGACGGGGGATTACCTGGAATTCTCCAAGAGTGAACAGTACCGATCCATGGACGTCCCTTCTTCCGGCAAGGATTTCTTCAAAGAGACCATGGAAAACATCAAAACCTATGTGTATCCCGATGATATCCCCTATGCAAATTCCTTTTACTCCAAAGAGGCCATGCTGAAGAACCTGGAGGGCAGACGTTCCTTCTCGTACAAGTATCGTATCCTGGTGAAGGGAGAGCCCAGATACTTCCTCTTTACGGTCATGCGGGACAGCGGAAGTCAGTACCTGGTCTTTTATGAGAAGGATATCCAGGACGAGCTTATGGCGGAGAAGAAGCAGCGGGAGACCCAGAAAAAGACGGTCACCTTCGGTCAGATCGCAGAGAGCCTGGCGACCAACTACGACGAGATCTATTATGTGAGTGTGACGGATTCCTCCTACGCCAGCTATGAAGTCAACAACATTTACGGTCAGCTGGAAGTCAGCAGCTCCGGAGCGGATTTCTTCCTGGATTCCCATAACAACGTTCCCCGGATCATTCACAAGCAGGATCAGGAGAAAGTGATGGAGTTCCTGAACAGGGACTTCCTGCTTTCAGCGTTGGAAGGCAGAAAGGGAACCGGTATCGATTATCGGATCACTATGTCCGGAGAGACGCATTATCTTCGCATGACCGTCCACAGGACCAGCGACGGAAGCCACTTTATCATCGGTGTGGAGAACATCGATGACGAGATCAAGCGGGAAAAGCAGCATATGAGAGCCCTTCAGTCGGAGAAGGAACTGGCCAGAAGGGATGAGCTCACCGGCATCAAGAACAAGACTGCTTACATGGAACTGGCAGAGTCGATTCAGAACAATATAAACAATGGCATGGACTACCTGCCCTTTGGTCTGGTGGTCTGTGATGCCAACAATCTGAAGACGATCAACGACACCCAGGGCCACGCGGCAGGAGATGAATACATCAAGGCCTCTGCCCGCTTGCTCTGCGATATCTTTGTCCACAGCCCTGTCTTCCGCGTGGGAGGGGATGAGTTTGTCGTCTTCCTCCAGGGCAGCGATTTTGCGGAGAAAGAGAACCTGATGAAGAAGCTCCGGGATCAGGTTCTGGAAAATAAAGAGACCGGATCCGGCCCCATCCTGGCTTCCGGAATGGCTGAGTATGCCCCCCAGATCGATAACTTTGTGACAGAGATCTTCGAGCGGGCAGATAAGGAGATGTACGAGAACAAGCAGGATCTGAAAAGTGACTGACGATACCTGGTATGAGAGAATCACAGAACAGGTAAAACAAAAAGGAGTCAGAGAACCGGCACCATCGGTTTCCCTGGCTCCTTTAATCAATGATGCAGACATTTATGGAAGGGAGGGTTGACATTCGGTCCCCAAAGTGTATATATTGAATATACACAATATGACAACCGGAAGGCCTGGCCACCTTCCGCCAATTGCGCAAAAAAGGGAAAAATCCATGGATATCATTATCAATAATTCCTCGGGCGTGCCCATTTATGAGCAGATCGAGGAGCAGATCAAAGAGCAGATCCTGTCGGGGGAGCTACGGGAAGGGGACGCCCTTCCCTCCATGCGGGTCCTGGCGAAGGATCTGAAGATCAGCATCATCACCACCAAGAGAGCATACGAGGACCTGGAGCGGGACGGGTACACCGAATCCGTTGTGGGAAAGGGCAGCTTTGTGAAG
>CAMOGZ010000113.1 GCA_946614405.1 uncultured Eubacterium sp.
TGAGAAGACGGTGTGACCAGCGGCGGCATACCCAGATCGTTTCTGACATTGGGGATCTCGCGGAGTACGTCCATGTACTTGTCCTCTGCGTTCTGATCCTTCAGCTGGGATACCAGGTTTGAGAGCATTCCGCCCGGAACCTGATAGATCAGGGTCTTGATATCGGTAGCCAGAGCCTTGGTATTCATCAGGCCGCTTTCCAGAGCCTTCTCACGAACTACGCGGAAGTGGTCAGCGATCTTCTCCAGCTTCATCTGGTCCAGTCCGGTATCATACTCGGTGCCGGCAAAGGTCTCTACCATAACTTCTGTGGCGGGCTGGCTGGTTCCGCCGGAGAACGGGGAAATAGCGCAGTCGATGATGTCGCATCCTTCCTGGATGGCCACATAGTATGTGATGGGCGCCACGCCGCTGGTGCAGTGGCTGTGGAGCTGGATCGGAATGTCGATGTTCTGCTTCAGGGCACGGATCATGCCTCTGGCTGCTTCCGGAACCATCAGTCCCGCCATGTCTTTGATACAGATGGAGTCAGCACCCATGTCCTGGATCTTCTTGGACAGGGATACCCAGTACTCCGGTGTATAGGGCTCGCCGATGGTGTAGGACATAGCTACCTGAGCATGAGCACCATACTTCTTGGTGGCCTCTACGGCAGTCTTCACGTTTCTGGTATCGTTCAGCGCATCGAAGATACGGATGCGGTCGATGCCGTTCTCGATGGACTTCTTGACGAACATGTCCACCACGTCATCGGAATAGTGACGATATCCCAGGATGTTCTGTCCACGGAGCAGCATCTGCAGCTGGGTGTTCGGCATCGCCTTACGGATGGTGCGCAGTCTCTCCCATGGATCTTCATCCAGGAAGCGGATGCAGGAGTCGAAGGTGGCTCCGCCCCAGCACTCTACTGCTTCATAACCCACGCTGTCCATGGTCTCCAGGATCGGCAGCATATCTTCTATTGGCATTCTGGTCGCGATCAGTGACTGCTGCCCGTCACGGATCACGGTTTCCATGATTCTTACTTTTTTACTCATATATCGATCTCCGTATTATATTCCAAAGATTGCCATGAATACACCAGCCGCAACTGCTGTACCAATGACGCCTGCTACATTCGGTCCCATTGCATGCATCAGCAGGAAGTTGGTCGGATCGGCCTCGGCTCCCACCTTCTGGGATACACGGGCTGCCATCGGAACGGCGGATACACCGGCGGATCCGATCAGCGGGTTGACCTTGCCTCCAGAGAGCTTGCACATCAGCTTACCAAACAGGACACCTGCTGCGGTACCGAACGCGAATGCGATCAGACCCAGTATAACGATCTTGATAGTGGTCACCTTCAGGAAGGCCTCTGCGCTGGTGGTGGCACCAACGGAGGTTCCCAGCAGGATGACGACGATGTACATCAGTGCGTTGGATGCGGTCTCCTGCAGCTGGCGAACCACGCCGCTCTCGCGGAACAGGTTGCCCAGCATCAGCATTCCCAGAAGCGGTGCTGTGGCCGGAAGTACGCAGCAAACCACGATGGTTACGATGATCGGGAACAGGATGCGCTCCTTCTTGGAAACCGGGCGCAGCTGCTCCATCTTGATCTTCCGCTCTGCCTCTGTTGTCAGGGCCTTCATGATGGGCGGCTGGATGATCGGTACCAGCGACATATAGGAGTATGCCGCAACGGCGATGGGTCCCAGCAGCTCTGTCTGGTGCAGTTTGGTGGCCAGATAGATGGAGGTCGGGCCGTCCGCGCCGCCGATGATACCGATGGCTGCGGCAGCAGCCTCATCAAATCCCATGAGCATGGCCATGAAGAAGGCCGCAAACACACCGAACTGCGCCGATGCACCGAGCAGAAAACTCTTCGGATTGGCGATCAGCGGGCCGAAGTCTGTCAGCGCGCCGACGCCCATGAAGATCAGTGACGGAAGGATCGCCCACTCATCCAGCATATAGAAGAAGTGGAGCAGTCCGCCCTCCGCCATGATCGGCGGATACAGATTGACCAGCATCATGCCGAAAGAGATCGGAAGTAGCAATAACGGTTCATATTCTTTGACGATGGCCAGGTACATGAGACCGAGGGCCACCGCCACCATCACCACATTTCCCCAGGATAGATTGAAGAATGCGGTCTGATGGATCAGATTCACAATTGTCTCAGTCATAATTACCTGCCTATCTTATATAAGCGACAGCCTGTCCGGATGCCACCTCTTCTCCTTCTTTAACTGTGATGGAATCCAGCACGCCTGCTTCCGGTGCAACGACAGGGATCTCCATCTTCATAGCTTCCAGGATCAGGATCTGATCTCCGGCTGCCAGCTCATCTCCGGGGGCTGCCACGATCTTCCAGACCTTGCCTGCAGTACCGGTCTCCACCGGTTTGCCGGATCCTGCTGCTGCAGGAGCTGCTGCAGGTGCAGCGGGGGCTGCCTTCGGAGCACTTGCTGCCGGTGCTGCGGCGCCGTCTCCGGACTTCTTTTCAACTTCTACTTCGTATGCGACTCCATTTACTCGGACAATGTACGTTTCCATGTTGCTCTCCTTATACTTCTTACTACATATTCATCATCATCTGCTGATGCATCATCTCCGTTGTACGCCTTGATGGCTGCCATGATCACGGCTACCAGCTGGGCGTCGTCTGTGGAAGGCTCCGCAGCGGCTGCCGGCGCTGCCTTCTGGACCGGGGCAGCGGCTTTCTCTTGCTTTTTCGATTCGGCTTTGTTCACAAAGCCCATAGCCCAGATCACGATGGAGATGAAAATCAGAACCAGGAACACCGTTCCCATCCCGAGGACGGTGTCGACTGCTGCTACTTTCAGTATTTCACCTACGCTCATATGTCACCCCTATCTGCTGTTCACGAAAGTCTCGAAGGCTCCCGCCAGGTACTTGCGGGTATCCTCCGGTTCGATCACCTTGTCCACCAGACCGGATCTTGCCAGAGCCAGTGCGCTGGAGTAAGTGTCTCTGTATTCCTGTACCTTCTCCTGGCTGTACTCACCGTAGATCATCTCTGTGGCCTGTTCCGGATTGATGATGCCTACGTTTGCGTTGCTCCACATGAAGACATAGTCCGCGCCCAGGCCCTTGCTGTTCAGCAGGCTGTAGGCACTGCCGAAGACATTGCCGGTGATGAGGTTGATCTTGGGTGCTTCTGTGGTGGACAAAGCCTTGACCAGCCGTCCTGCCGCACCGGCAAGATATTTCTCATTCTCTGTGGTGGTCTGATAACCTTCTGTATCAATGACGGTCAGTACCGGAATGTTGAACTTGGCTGCGATCTCAATAAGGGATGCGGCCTTGTCACATCCGACGGAAGTCATTCTCTTCTCGCCGTCTACAGTGTTGGTGGCTACGGCACCGATGGTGTTTCCGTTGATACGGATAAATCCGGTGACCATATCCTTTCCCTTATCCGGCTGTGCCTCCAGGAAATAGTGGTCGTCTGCGATCTCTTCCAGGATGGCTCTTCCGTTGCCGCTGAAGCCGACGATGCCGGCGCAAAGACGGTTCGGATCGTCGTCAGATCCTTCGTAACGCAGCGGTGTGTAATCACTGCTGGGCGGAAGGATGTCGATCAAGTGGCGGATATTATGGACGATATCCTTCCAGCTGTATCTTCCGTCATCAAATGCGGAAATGTAATCTCCGTCTCCGATACGGTTCTCTACCAGGCTCTTCGGATTTACGAAGATGTTGCCCTTCTCTTCCTCAATAAAGATAAAATCTGACATAACTGCGGATACGGACATGCCTCCGCCGCAGTCACCGACTACGCCCATGATCTGTGGGATCTTCTTGGAAGCCTGTGCCTGAAGTGCATAGAGTTTGGAAAACTCATTCAGACCGTCCAGACCTTCCTCTACACGGAAGCCCTTGCAGTCCAGAAGTCCGATTACCGGAGCCTTGGCCTTCAGAGCATGCTCATAAAGATTGATGATCTTCTTGCCGTGCATCTCACCAAAGGTTCCGCCCATGACCTCGCTATCCTGAGAAAAGACGTATACCAGCACGCCGAGGATCGTTCCATAACCTGTGATTACGCCGTCTGATTCCTCAACCTCATCCGGCTTGTAGAAACTGGTCAGCCGAGCGGATACATGCTCGCCAATTTCCATGAAACTGCCCTTATCCAGGATATCCAGGATTCGTCTGTAGGCTTGTGTTTTCTCGCCATTACTTTTGATTTTCATCAAATCCTCCTTCTGTTGATATATTCTGTCATTCTCATGTTCTCATTCGACAGTATGATACCGGCACAGCATGTGTTTCTGCAGTGCCCGTCCGTATTTATTTTACAATGATTTCATGGATTCAGCAATCATTATTATCCTAATCTTGGACATAATGTTTTATAATGCAACAAAATATACTGACTATATCACATTCTGCCAGTCCTGAAAAAAATATCATGAAAATAAAAAATACCTCTTGCATTCCTCTTAAAAGTGTGTATAATAATATTTGTTGTTGCGAAACAAGAAATGAATAAGCGGTCTTGGCGGAATTGGCAGACGCGCACGGTTCAGGTCCGTGTGGATTAACATCCATGGGGGTTCGACTCCCTTAGACCGCACCACGAATGAACAGCCCACTGGGCTGTTTTTTCGTTATGTCGATTCTGATCAGGGAGCCCGGAGCCTGAAGCAGAACACTCCGGCCCACCCTTCGGTTTATTCACATATCAAAAGCCGCCCTCACAAGGCGGCTTTTTGACTGAGTTATTATTATCGAATTACCGATACTTCTCTGCCAGGATCCGGGCTACATGAACACCGGAAGCGGATGCCTGGGACAGGGAATGAGTCACGCCGGAGCCGTCTCCCAGAGCATACAGGCCCGGGATGCAGGTCTCCAGATTCTCATCCACTTCTACTTTGGAATTGTAGAACTTGACCTCGACGCCGTAGAGCAGCGTATCTTCATTGGCCGTTCCCGGAGCGATCTTGTCCAGAGCGTAGATCATCTCGATGATGTCGTCCATCTGGCGCTTGGGCATCACCAGACTCAGGTCACCCGGAGTCGCATTCAGCGTGGGACGGGTGAAGCACTTGGTCATGCGGCGGTCACTGCTCCGTCTCCCCTTCACCAGGTCGCCGAACCGCTGCATCAGCACGCCGCCGCCCAGCATATTAGACAGGCTTGCGATGGATTCACC
>CAMOGZ010000114.1 GCA_946614405.1 uncultured Eubacterium sp.
ATTCACCGCAGGCCGCGCGGCGGAGGAAGTGGTCTTCGGAACCATCACCACCGGCGCATCCAACGACATCGAGCAGGCGACCCGCCTTGCACGGGCCATGATCACCCGTTACGGCATGAGCGAGGAGTTCGGCATGGTTGCCATGGAGACGGTGAATAACCAGTATCTGGGCGGGGACACATCCCTGGCCTGCTCCGCCGCCACCCAGGAGGCCATCGACCAGAAGGTGGTGGAGATCGTGAAGGAGCAGCATGAGAAAGCCCGTCAGATCCTCACAGAGAACCGGGAGAAGCTGGATGAGCTGGCCACATTCCTCTATGAGAAGGAGACCATCACCGGCGAAGAGTTCATGGACATCCTGAACCGTTAACAGTTGATACAGTCTTGCCTTTGTAGTATAATTAATTATTAGGCTGCAACAGGCAAGACTTTTTCATTGGAGGATCCATGGCAGAGATTATCCGCATTGAGAATCTGACATTTGAATATACCCGGGAAGAAGGACAGGAACCGGTGAAAGCCATCGACGGCATCGACCTCACCATCGAGGAGGGGAGTTTCGTGGCCATCATCGGCAAGAACGGCTCCGGCAAGTCCACCCTGGCGAAGAACCTGAACGGGCTCTTCCTTCCGACGGAGGGCGTCATCTACGTCGGCGGCTGGGATACCCGGGACGACGATCACATCTGGGATGTGCGTCAGACGGCGGGCATGGTGTTCCAGAACCCGGACAACCAGCTGGTTTCCTCCATCGTCGAGGACGACATCGCCTTCGGACCGGAGAACCTGGGGACAGACCCCGGCGTGATCCGCCAACGGGTGGATGAGGCCCTTGCGGCAGTGAACATGGGCGAGTACCGGCTGAAGGCGCCCCATATGCTCTCCGGCGGTCAGAAACAGCGGATCGCCATTGCGGGTGTGGTAGCCATGCGTCCGCGGTGCATCATATTCGATGAGCCCACGGCCATGCTGGATCCCCAGGGTCGGAAAGACATCATGAAGGTGATCCGGGAACTTCACGACGAGGGGATCACCACGATCCTGATCACCCATTTCATGGAGGAGGCCGTGCAGGCAGACCGCGTGGTCATCCTGGATGAGGGGCGGATCCTTCTGGACGGAACGCCGAAGGAGGTGTTCTCCCAGGCGGAGACCATCCGCGAGGCCAAGCTGGAGCTTCCCCTTGCGGTGGAGATGGCGACACAGCTGCGCCGCCGCGGGATCCGGGTCCCGGAAGACGTTGTAACGGAAGAGGACATGGTTGAGTTCATATGTCAATACAAGTAAGGAATCTTTCACATACATATAACAAAGGCATCGCAACGGAGCATAAGGCTCTGGACAATGTGAATTTCGACATCTACGACGGGGAAGTCGTGGGGGTCATCGGTCACACCGGCTCCGGCAAGTCCACACTGCTCCAACACCTGAACGGCCTGCTGAAGGCGGACCAGGGCGAGATCATCGTTGGCGGCGTGGACATCACACGGCCCGGCGTTGCCATGCGGGACATCCGCAAGCGGGTGGGACTGGTGTTCCAGTATCCGGAGTACCAGCTCTTCGAAGAGACCGTGGCCAAGGACATCGCCTTCGGGCCTGCCAATCTGGGGCTCCGGGAGGATGAGATCGACCAGAGAGTCCGGGATGCCATGGAGATGGTGGGGCTGCCCTACGAGAAGTACGGAGACCGTTCACCCTTCGAACTGTCCGGCGGACAGAAGAGGCGAGTGGCCATCGCCGGCGTCATCGCCATGAAGCCACAGGTCCTGATCCTGGATGAGCCCACGGCGGGGCTTGATCCGGGTTCCCATAAGGAGATCCTGGACATGATCCGGGAGATCCACGAGAGAGAGAATAACATTATCATCTTCGTATCCCACAACATGGCGGATGTGGCGGAGATGGCGGACAAGGTTCTGGTGATGGAGCGGGGCAAGCTCCTCGCTGTCGGCACTCCTCTGGAGATTTTCAGCCAGCGGAACCGCCTTGCGGCCATCAGCCTGAACGTGCCGCCGGTGACGGAGATGATGTATCAGCTGAAAGAACGGGGGATCCCCATCGACACGGGCATCCTCACTGTCGCGGATGGCGTCACCGCCATCGCAGACTATCTGAAGAAATAGACACGGGGGCGGCCGGATTCAAGGCCGGAAGCGCCTCCCGACGAAGGATATCACATACATGATCAGAGACATTACACTTGGACAATATTATCCGGTGGATTCCATCATTCACCGGCTGGATCCCAGAGTAAAAATAATAGCGGCAACGCTGTTCATCATTGAATTATTCATTGTCAACGACTTCACCGGATTCGCCGTCTGCGCGGCAGTTCTTGCCGTGGTGGTTGGCCTGTCCAGAGTGCCTCTCAGCTTCATCATGAGAGGACTCAAGCCGATCCTTCTGATCCTGATTTTCACGTTTTTGCTGAACATCTTCATGGTGGACGGGAGGATCCTGTGGCAGTGGAAGTTCCTGAAGATCACGGACGCCGGGCTTTACACGGCGGTCTTCATGAGTGTGCGCCTGATCCTGCTGATCATCGGCGCCTCGCTTCTGACACTGACCACCACGCCCATCAAACTGACGGACGGCATCGAGCGGCTTTTGTCGCCTTTGTCCCACGTAGGCGTGCCCACCCATGAGATCGCCATGATGATGTCCATCGCATTGCGGTTCATCCCAACACTTCTGGAGGAGACGGATAAGATCATGAAGGCCCAGCAGGCCCGCGGCGCCGACTTTGAGAGCGGCAGCCTCATGGCCCGGGCCAAGGCACTGATCCCCATTCTGGTGCCACTCTTCGTCAGCGCTTTCCGCATCGCCCAGGACCTTGCCATGGCCATGGAAGCCAGATGCTACCGGGGCGGCAAGGGAAGGACCCGGATGAATGGGATGAAGCTGGTCCGGCGTGATGCCGTGGCCATCCTGCTGATGATCATCTTCCTGGCAGGGATCATCGCCCTGCGTGTGATGTAGCGGAGGTCAAGGTGAGACAGAGAAAGATCAAGAATTTACAGGAAAAGCTGGCGGCCCGGGAGGCCTGGCAGGTCAGGGATCCCGCAGAGCACAAAGGCAAATGGGCCGGGCTGTTCGGACGCCGGGCGCCTTTATACATTGAGATCGGATGTGGCAAGGGTCAGTTCATTTCAGAGATGAGCCGGCGGCATCCGGATGCGGATTATGTGGCCTTTGAGGGACAGGAAAGCGTGGTGCTCCATGCCCTGGAGAAGGCGGAAGCTGCAGACAGCCGGAACCTTCTGGTGGTCCCCCAGTATGTCCACCAGCTGGCGGAGATCTTCGCCGAGGGAGAAGTGTCCGGGATCTATCTGAACTTCAGCGATCCCTGGCCCAAGGACCGGCACGCCAAGAGGAGGCTCACCAGCGGCGGGTATCTTTCTGATTATGCGAAGATCCTGGCGGAGGATGGCTTCCTGGAGTTTAAGACCGACAATGACGGACTCTTCGAGTATTCCGTGGAGCAGATGGAGGCGGAGCCGGGGTTTGTGACAGAATATGTGACCCGGGACCTGCACCGGGACGTTCCCGAGGAGGAGATCGTCACCACAGAATACGAGGATAAATTTTCCGCACAAGGTAAGAATATCAACTACATCAGACTTCGCAAACGGTAGGAGATGTGGTAGAATATACAAATGACAGACATATAAGGAGGTATGTAATGGCAGAATACATCATGGCCGCACAGAACGGCAGAAACATCCCGATGGAGGATACCATCTTCGGGATCAGCAGAAGAGCAAACGAGATGATCGCAAATGAAGGGGCAGACAAGGTGATCAACGCCACCATTGGCGCGCTTCTCAACGATGACGGCGAGCTGATGGTTCTGTCTTCCGTAGACGAGACCTTCATGGGGCTGGAGCCCATCGAGTACGCACAGTATGCGCCCATCGGAGGAACTCCGGCATTCCGGAAGGCCGCCATCAAGGCTGCACTGAAGAACTACGAGCCGAAGGGCTTTGTTCGCGCCGTGGCAACTCCGGGTGGAACCGGATGCCTCAGCGACGTAGTCGCAAACTACTCCTGCCCGGGAGATAAGATCCTGACTACAGACTGGTTCTGGTCACCCTATAACACCATCGCAACACAGCAGGGCAGAAGCATCGCCACATTCCAGCTTTTCGACGAGGAGCGTAAGTTCAACCTGGCGGACTTCAGCGCACAGGTGGCTGCACTTCTGGCAGAGCAGGACAGACTGGTGATCTTCCTGAACACACCGGCTCAGAACCCCACGGGTTATTCCCTGACCGATGAAGACTGGAAGGGCGTCATCAGTGTACTGTCCGAGCAGGATGCGGACAAGCGCATCGCACTGCTGGTGGACACCGCTTACATCGACTTCGCAGGAGATGAGGACGAGTATCGTTCCTTCATTCCGCTGCTGGAGGAGCTTCCGGCAAACGTACTGCCCATGCTGGCATTCAGCATGTCCAAGACATTCACACTGTACGGACTGCGCTGCGGCGCACTGATCTGCCTGGCTCAGTCAGAGGAAGTTGCAGATGAGTTTGTTCGCGTCTGCGAGTTCTTCGCCAGAGGATCCTGGTCCAACTCTCCGAAGGCAGGACAGAGCATCATCACCAACATCTTTGCCGATGAAGAGCTGCTGGCCAAGGTCACCGAAGAGCGGAAAGAGATCCGCGACCTGCTGCTGGCCCGCGGACGCGCCTTCGAGGAAGAGTCAGCCAAGGTCGGACTGGAGATCCTGCCTTACGACGGCGGATTCTTCGCATCCATCCCATGCGACGACCCCAAGGCCGCCAGCCTGGAACTGGAGAAGGACGGCATCTTCCTGGTACCACTTGCCAAGGGACTGCGCGTTTCCCTGGCATCCATCTCCGAGGAGAAATGCCGCCGCATCCCGGCAAAAGTAGTTGAAGTCCTGAAGAAATAAGAGTATAATAAAGGGGTCGCGGGAGCCAGAGCTCCCATGACCCCATAACCTGCGGATGTAGTTCATCGGTAGAACACGAGCTTCCCAAGCTTGAAAGGAGGGTTCGACTCCCTTCATCCGCTCCATAAAAGGGGCTCCGGAGACATATTCCGGAGTCTTTTGTTTTGCTCGGATTTGTTGTCATTTGGCCTGACGGGGAAAAATTTCAAAAAAGTGTTAAAATC
>CAMOGZ010000115.1 GCA_946614405.1 uncultured Eubacterium sp.
CTGGCCCTGGGACAGGTTGTCCCCGGAGTCCACCAGCATGGTCTCATACCCATCGGGCAGCATGGCCACCATCTGGTCCACATTACTGAAGGCGGCGGCCTGCCGCACGTCTTCATCGGTGGCATCGGCTTTGGCATAGGTCAGGTTCGCCCGGATCGTGTCCGTAAACAAAACCGTATCCTGCAGCACGATCCCCACCAGGTCACGGAGATCCGTGCAGTCGATGTCTTTGATATTCACACCGTCCAGCAGGATCTCGCCGCTGTCGATGTCATAGAACCGCATCAGCAGGTTGATGATGGTGGTCTTGCCGGAACCCGTAGAGCCCACCAGGGCGATCTTCTTGCCGGCTTCGATCTTCAGGTTGAAGTCCCGGATCACTGGCTTTCCCGGAACGTAGGAGAAATCCACGTGGCGGAATTCGATCGTGCCGTCCGTCTGGGCTTTGTGCACCGATCCGGCTTTGTTCTCGGGGGGAGCATCCATGACCTCGAAGATCCGCTCCGCGCCGGCGATCGCCGTCTGGATCTGGCCGTAGAGCTGAGCCAGCTCGTTGATGGGCCGGGAGAACTGCTTGGAGTAGATGGCGAAGGCGGAGATGACACCCACCGTGATGTAGCCTTTGAGGGCCAGGTAGCCCCCGAACACGGCAACCACCACGAAGGACACGTTGTTCAGCATGTTCATGACGGGACCCATGGAGCTTGCGATGATCTCCGCCATGATCCCCGTGTGAGTCAGGGCATCCGAAGCGTCCTGGAAGTCCTGGATCACGGCCTCCTGCTGGTTGTAGGCGGTCACCGTCTTATAGTAGGAGACCTTCTCCTCCACGATGCCGTTGATGCGGCCCAGGAGCTGCTGCCGCTGCAGGTAGTACCGGCGCATGACCCGGGAAATGATGCGGGTGAACAGCACCGAGAAAATCACCACGGAGCAGGCCAGAAGCGTGAGCTGCCAGCTGTACCAGAACATCACGGCCATGGTGCCCGCCAGGGTCAGCACCCCGGAGAACAAAGACGACAGCGACTGGGAGATCACCCCGGAGATGTTCTCGGCGTCGTTGGTCATGCGGCTGATGAGGTCGCCGTGGGAGTGATTGTCCAGGTAGGACAAAGGCAAATCGATGGTTTTCCGGAAGAGCTGGGCCCGCATGCTCTTCACGATGCGCTGGGAGAGCCGGGCGCCGATCTGCTCCTGAGCGAGGGACGACAGGCTGCTGCCCACGTAGACCGCGGCCATGATGGCCAGGATCCCCGGGACCCGGTCGAACTGCCTCATGGTGATACTGTCGATGGCGCGGCTCAGAAGAGCCGGCGCCGCCACCTGAAGGAGCACCGAGACAGAGACGATCAGAAGAAGCAGCAGGACGACTTTGCGCTCGGATCGGAAATAGGCGATGAGACGGCGAAGAGTGTGCCTGCCTTCCTTTGGCTTCTCCACGGGGGCGCCCATGTTCCGGGGCCCGCGGCGCATGGAGATGTTCATGTCGGCGGTTTTGCTCATGCGGTGCCCGGCATCCCGGGGCACCTGGGTCTGGGTGCGCTGTGTATTCTGACTCATGCGGCACCTCCTGACTTCATCTGGGAATCGCAGATGTCCTGGTACACCGGGCAGGTGGCCAGGAGCTCTTCGTGGGTCCCGCAGGCGATGATGGTGCCCTCATCCAGCACGGCGATGCGGTCTGCCCGCCGGGCCGTGGCGATGCGCTGGGCGATGATGATCCGGGTCTGGCCGGAGTAGTTCTCCTCCAGGGCCTGATACAGCGCCGCCTCCGTCCGGAGGTCCAGGGCGCTGGTGGAATCGTCCAGGATCAGGAATGTGGCATTCTTCAGCAGGGCGCGGCTGATGGCGATGCGCTGACGCTGGCCGCCGGAGAGACTCATGCCCCCCTCGGCCACGGCGGTGTCATAGCCGTCAGGCTGCTCCAGGATGAACCCTTCCGCCTGGGCGGCTTTCGCGGCCCGGCGCACTTCCTCCTCCGGGGCATCGGGACGCCCCAGAGTGATATTGTCCCGAATGGTGGTGCTGAAGAGCTCATTCTTCTGGGTCACAAAGGCCACCTTCTCCCGCAGCGCCGCCAGTTCGTATCTTCTCACATCCACACCGTCCACGTAGACGGTGCCTTTTGTTACATCATAGAAACGGGGGATCAGGTTCACCAGACTGGTTTTGCCGCAGCCGGTGGCGCCCACGATGGCGATGGTCTCCCCGGGCTCAATGGTCAGATCGATGTCCCGCAGCACCTCCGTCTGGCTGCCGTCGGGATAGGAGAAATCCACGTGGTCGAAGCGGATCCACCCGGGCACGGTTTTGCCGGTGCGCACGGGGCCGTCGTCGATGGCGGGGACCGTGTTCAGGACCTCCTTCAGACGAGCCGCAGAGGCCATTCCCCGGGACAAAGTCTGGAAGATCATGGCCAGCATCATCATGCCTCCCAGGATCTGAGAGATGTAAGTGACCGCGGCCATGACCTCGCCGGGAGCAAGGCCTCCCTGACGTACGTGGATGGCGCCGATCCAGATCAGAGCCACCGTGGCCAGGTTCAGGATGATATTCATCACCGGCCGCATGTAGGACATGATCAGAAGAACTCTGAGCTGGGTGTCCGACAGGTCCTCATTGGCATGGCCGAACCGCTCCGTCTCCCGGTCCTCCTGGATGAATGCCTTCACCACCCGGGTGCCGTTGATGTTCTCCTGGATCACCGTGTTCATGCTGTCGATCTTCTTTTGCAGCAGCGGGAACAGGGGGTTCGTCTTCCACAGGACGAATCCGATGTTCAGAAGCACCAGAGGAAAGGCGCAGGCGATGATCACCAGGAACCTCTGGTCCAGGGACAGCAGGGTGATGGTGCCCACCACCATGAACATGAGGCAGCGGATGAATCCCCGCACCGACTGCTGCACCAGGCGCTCCAGCTGGGTCACGTCATTGGTGATCCGGGTGATCAGAGACCCCGTGGTGAATGCGTCAGTCTGCTGGAAGGACAGGTGCATGATGCGCCGGAAGCATTCTTTCCTCACTTGATTCGCAAAGTTCTGGCTGCACAGATTCGCCATGGTGCCGCTCAGCATACCACAAAGCCCACCTGCCAGGACGATCAGGATCATCTGGATCCCCACGGACCAGATGAGGTCCAGATCCGGCAGACCGCCGTGGTTCAGGCCAAGGATGCCCTCATCCACGATGCGGGCCATGAGCCTGGGCTGGAGCATATCCACCGACACCTCGCAGACCATGAAGAAGGCGGCGAGGAGGGCGAAAGGCCAGTATTTTCTCATATATTTCAGCATTAGTTTCACCTCTTGCTATCTATTGTACTGCGAAACTGGGAAAAAGGACAGAAAAATGAACGTGGGATACAGAGAAAAATAGGCAACCAAATACTGCCCGGCGGAAGCAGACGGTTTGTCCGCAGGGGATGGAATGGGTATGAAACTGAGATACAAACATCCGGAACAACAAAGACGACAAGAACTGTCACGAACTATGAAAGCATTGGAATTTCAACGTTTTTGCGGGGGGGGGTGCGTTATTATCAGTCTTAGGAAACTTTCTCCGCACGTTGGTGAGAGCGCACATATAGTTCATGTCTGCGTCATAGAATTCAGCGAGGTTCAGCAGAATATCGATGGGGATCCGCAGATTCCCCAGCTCGTAGTCAGCATAAGTGCGCTGACTGATATGGAGATAATCTGCCACTTCTCGCTGCTTCAGGTCGCGATCCTCCCGGAGATCCCGGATCCTTCGGGCAAAGGCCGGGACTTCAGGAATCGAACCTGGATCTTTCCTTTGTCTTGGCATAAGGACCTCACCTGTATAAAATGGCAGCAAAAACGGACCATGCTATCCCTCTCCGCCTTTATGATATCACGGGTGGTTCGCGAATGGAAGAATAATTACATATATTAATGTAAGTTTAATCCTTCACAAACATGGTCTGTTCATTCGACTGCTGCCTTGGATCAAATGTCAGGTCTTACTGTTTGGTCTTGCCAGGGAAGGGCTTGCGTACCTTAGTGAGGCCGCACATGTAATTCATGTCTGAGTTATAATACCTGGCTAGTGCGATAAGGGCATCAACCGGAATACGAATGTTACCCAGCTCATAGTCTGCATAGGTACGCTGACTAATATTGAGATACTCGGCAATCTGACGCTGCTTCAGGTCGTGATCTTCCCTCAGGTCTCGGATACATTGTGCATAAAGTGGGATAGGCTTAAGAGCGTCGGGGTCTTTCCTTTTACGTGACATAACAACTCCTTCATACAAAGTCCATCACAAGAGAAATAATTGACCCGTTTCTCTTCCTAAAATAATAGTTTTTCGCTTGCCTATATAATAAACAAAAGATGATTCCCCTATTGACTATTAGTGCAAAATACGCTATATTATTATCGGTAGAGGATAGTACGCTAAGGCGTATTATGGCTTTTTGTACCATAATCTAATTTATTCACAATCTGATCAAGAATGTTATGTGAACTAATTGATTTCAGCGCAGAGACGGTATGCGTTATGAAATATAACTTAATGGGGAAGGAGGCAATGAGGAATATTATAAAGACCGTCACCTTTAAATTTTGATCAGAGTTTAACAACTCGCGGCCTTTGGCCGCACAACCAAGTAAAACGTTATTACAAGAAGGAAAGGAGCGCGTAATAATGAATAAGAAGTTAAAGCAGATCGCTGCTTCGCTCTTATCGGTCCTGATGATCGTCTGCTTCATGCCCAGCATGGCATTTGCAGCTGATGGGGATGTATCGAGCACTACATATGATGTAGTAACAGATATTCCGGATCAGGCATGGACGGGAGACGTACCTGATTTGATGAATCTGGACGCCCTGGCTAAGATCAAGGTTAAGCCTGTTGGAGGAGATGCTTCTCAGGTTCTTGAATTGACAAGAGGAACACACTTCACCGTCGAGGCCAAGGAAGCAGGACCAGGAGAAGTTGATGCATACTTCACAATGATTAAGGATGATTCTAATCCTTATGCAAACGATGTAATTAATTCTAAGAAATTTAATGTTACTAAAGAAACTGCTACAGATTCATACACAGTAACAGTAGATAAGACTAAAATTGCTTATACTGGTAAGACTCTGACAGGAGCTGAAGTTGCAGCT
>CAMOGZ010000116.1 GCA_946614405.1 uncultured Eubacterium sp.
ACCGCTGCTCTCACTTCACTTCGTTCGCGACAGCAGGGTTACGGCTTCAACATGCTTGGTCATTGGGAAGTTGTCAAAGGGCTTGACGAATGTTGCCTGGTATCCCAGTTCTGCAAACTGCTCCAGGTTCTTCACCAGGGACTTGGGGTTGCAGGAGATGTAAACGATCTGCTCCACTCCGTAGGATGCGATCTTGGAGACGGCGTCCACGCTCATCCCCACTCTCGGCGGGTCCACTACGATCACGTCCGGATGCGGCAGCTCTCCGGATGCTGTCTGGTCCAGGACCTTATAAACATCACCGCAGATAAACTCACAGTTATCAAGTCCGTTGAGCGTGGCATTTGCCTGGGCGGACTCCACGCTCTCCGGCACGATCTCTACGCCGTATACCTTTCCGGCGGACTGGGCCATGACTTGACTGATGGTCCCGGTTCCGCAGTAGAGATCATAAACCGTCTTGCCGGCCAGATCGTCGATCAGGTCGATGGCCTGTCCGTAGAGCCGCTCGATGGCCTCCACATTAGTCTGGAAGAAAGCGAATTCATGGACCTGAAACTTCAGTCCGAAGATCTCTTCCATATAATAATCCTGACCATACAGGATCTTCAGTTCATCACAATTCACGGCATCTGCAAGGCCGTCATTCAGGGTATGCATCACTCCGACGACGCGGTGCTCCAGGGGCAGTGACAGAAGTCCTTTGCACCACTCTTCCTCAGCAAATTCCGTCTCTGTCGAAGTCACCATATTCACCAGGATCTCGCCGGTACGGACGCCTCTGCGCAGCACCAGATTCCTCAGAAGTCCCGTGTGCAGCTTCTTGTGATACTTGGGATAGCCCTTCTCTACGCAGAAATCTAAAGTATACCGTAATATTTTATTGAAATCCTCGTGAACCAGCTGGCATTCATCCACAGTCACGATGGACATGAAGTTCCGGATCTTATGCATGCCAAGACACAGGGGTCCATCCTTCACCATATCGCCGAAGGTATACTCCATCTTGTTGCGATACTGATATTTCTGCTCCCCGGGGCATCCTTCTATGGGCACAAAGCGATCCGGAACGATCTCCGCCTTCCGGAACAGGTTCCGGACTTCCTTCTCCTTCTGTGCCAGCTGTTCCTCATAAGGAACCTCTTGATAAATACAGCCTCCACAGAATTCTCTGTGGGGGCATGGGTTGTTACTCGTGATAATATTTGTCATAAAACTCCTTTTTAAACTCAAGGAAACGGTCTTCTTCGATGGCCTTCCGCATTCCTTCCATCAGATGGATCAGGAAGTGCAGATTGTGATTGGACAGCAGCATGGCTGACATCATCTCGCCGGCCTTGAACACGTGCCGCAGGTAGGCTCTGCTGTAGTTCCGGCAGGTGTAGCAGTCACATTCCGGATCCAGCGGCCCAAAGTCCTTCTCGAACCTGGCGTTCTTAATGTTCAGTCTTCCCTGGCTTGTGGTGGCCAGTCCATGACGGGCGATACGGGTGGGCTCCACGCAGTCGCACATGTCGATGCCGTGCTCTACTGCCTCGAAAAGATAGTCCGGGGTCCCCACACCCATGAGGTACCGGGGCTTCTCGGAAGGCAGCAGCTCCACGCAGTCGTCCAGGATATCGATCATGATCTCCTTAGGCTCTCCCACGGAAAGACCGCCCACGGCATATCCCGGCAGATCCATCTCCACCATGGCCTTGGCACTTTCTCTCCGTAAGTCTTTGTATACGCCGCCCTGCATGATCCCGAACAAAGCCTGGCGCTCTGTGTTCTTATGAGCTGCCTTGCACCGGGCAAGCCACCGCGTGGTGCGGTTCATGGAGTCGATGATGTAGCTTCTGTCCGCAGGGTATGGCGCGCATTCATCAAAGGCCATCATAATGTCGGAGCCCAGAGCATTCTGGATCTCTATGGCCTTTTCCGGCGTAAGTATATGACGGGACCCGTCGATATGGCTCTGAAACCGGACTCCCTCCTCTGTGATCTTCCGAAGCTGACCCAGGGAAAACACCTGAAATCCGCCGCTGTCCGTGAGGATCGCGCGGTCCCAGTTCATGAATTTATGAAGGCCTCCTGCTTCCCGGACCAGTTCGTGTCCGGGTCTCAGATATAGATGATAGGTATTAGACAGGATGATCTCCGCTCCCATCTCCTTCACCTGCTCCGGACGCATTGCCTTCACTGCGGCCTGTGTTCCCACAGGCATAAACACCGGGGTCTGGATATCTCCGTGAGGCGTATGGATCACGCCGCGGCGCGCTCCCGTCTTCTTATCCCGGTGCAATAGTTCATATGTTACTGCTTGTTTCATTCAGTCTCTCCTACTGCTGGCAGACGACGGAAAAGAATACCAGATCCTCGTCTTCCTTATTCATGATCCCGTGAGAATGGCCTTTGGGGCAGTAGCAGCACATCCCTGCCTCGATGATCTCTTCTACCTCATCGTAAACAGCCGTTGCCTTGCCGGAAAGAACATAGATGATCTCACTGGAATCATCATGGAGATGATAGCCGATAGAAGCACCCGGAACCAGCTTCATGAAATTGATCCGGTTGTTCTGGTCCTTATACATGCGGACGTCGACTTCCTTCTCTCCGCCTTTGAAATTCTTCCATGTCAGTGTGGGCATGGTGTTAAAGTTCAGAATCATAATTTCCTCCTTTTATTCGATCAGCATGGCATCCCCATAAGAGAAGAACCGATACTCTTCCTTTACGGCCTCCCGATATGCCTCCAGGATCTTCTCCCTGTCGTACAGTGCTGAGATCAGCATGATCAGCGTGGACTTCGGCAGATGGAAGTTGGTGATCAGTGCGTTAACGATCTTATATTCATATCCGGGATAAATGAAGATCCCGGTATTGCCGTGACCCGGCTTCACCAGATATTTCCCGGCGGTTTCATCATAATATGCAGCACTTTCCACGGTCCGCGTGGAGGTGGTCCCCACAGAGATGATGCGCCCGCCCTTTCGGATGGTATCATTGATGGTCTCTGCGGTGTCCTCATCCACGAAGTACTCTTCGAAATGCATCTGATGGTCCTCGATATTATCGCATTTCACAGGGCGGAATGTGCCGATGCCCACGTGAAGGGTCACATAGGCGAGCCGTACGCCCTTCGCCTCAGCGGCGGCCAGAAGCTCCTCTGTGAAATGAAGCCCCGCCGTGGGCGCTGCCACGGAACCGTCGATCTTGCTGTAGACCGTCTGATACATGTCCTTGTCTTCTTCTGTGCTTTCCCTCTCGATATAGGGGGGAAGCGGCATTCTTCCCAGCTCCTCCAGCCGTTCCATGAAGATACCGTCATACAGGAACTCCACTGTTCTGGTACCGCTGTCACCGTATCCGGTGACTCTTGCCCGCAGTTTTCCTTCCCCGAAGGACACTGTGTCGCCGGGTTTCAGCCTCCGTCCCGGACGGACCAGGGTCTCCCATTCATCTCCCTGGATCCGCTTGCTGAGAAGGAACTCGATCTTGGCACCGGTCCCTTCCTTCTCCCCGAATAGCCGGGCCGGGATCACTCTGGAATCATTCATCACCAGGCAGTCTCCGGGATGAAGATGCTCCAGAATATCATAGAAGTGCCGGTGCTCGATGGTCTGCTTCTCACGATTCAGGACCATGAGCCGGCAGCTGTCCCGCTGCTCAGCCGGGGTCTGTGCGATCAGCTCCTTCGGCAGTTCGTAATCAAAATCATCCAGTCGCATTCTTAACTCCTACATAAACTTGAGCTGAGCGTCATTCTGATTCTCACTCTCGTCGTCTCTTTCTTTCTCTTGTTCTTCATCATATGGATAGGTCAGACCCATATGTTCATAGCCCAGTCTCGTGACCATCCGGCCCTTCTGGGTCCGGTACAGCAGGCCCGACTGGATCAGATAAGGTTCATAAGCATCCTCGATGGTGACCCGCTCTTCTCCGATGGATGCGGCTATGGTATCGATGCCTACAGGACCGCCATAGAAACGGTCGATGATGGTGGACAGGATCTCCCGGTCCAGCCTCTCCAGTCCCAGCTTATCCACGCCCAGAGCGTCCAGTCCCTCCTGGGTGATATCCACATCGATCCGTCCGGAGCCCTTGACCTGGGAGAAGTCCCGGATCCGCTTCAGCAGGCGGTTTGCCACACGGGGCGTTCCACGGGAGCAGCGTGCCATCAGCATGCTGGCATCCTCATCGATATCGATGGACATCAGCTGTGCGGATCTGCGAATGATCTCCGCCAGCTCATCCGGCTCATACATCTCAAACTTGCTGATCACGCCGAAACGGTCCCGGAGAGGCGCCGACAGGCTGCCTGCGCGGGTGGTGGCTCCGATCAGGGTGAAACGTGCGATGTCCAGCCGGATGGAACGGGCCGAAGGGCCCTTTCCGATGATGATATCCAGGGCGAAATCCTCCATGGCGGAGTACAGTACCTCCTCCACGGAGCGGTTCAGCCGGTGGATCTCATCGATGAACAGGACGTCATTATCATTCAGGTTCGTCAGGATCGCCGCAAGATCGCCGGCGCGGTCGATGGCCGGTCCGGACGTGATCTTGATATCCACGCCCAGTTCATTGGCAATAATCCCGGCAAATGTAGTCTTGCCCAGGCCCGGAGGACCGTAGAACAGGACGTGATCCAGGGGTTCTCCCCGGAGCTTGGCCGCCTCGATAAATATCTTCAGATTTTCCTTGGCCACTCGCTGACCGATGAAGTCATCCAGATGCTGCGGTCTCAGGGTGACTTCCGATCTGGCTTCTGCAATGTCTGCAGAACGTGACTGTGTAATTCTCTCTTCTTCCATTCCAATCCTCTATCAGAATAATTCCTTCAGTGCCCTCTTGATGTATTCCTCGGTGGTCAGGTCCTCTGCCTTCACCCTTCCGATGGCGGTCTCTGCCTCGCTCTTGCTGTAACCCAGTGCCACCAGTGCATTGATGGCCTCGGCACGCTCGCTGGTGGGAATGAATCCGGTGTCCGCGCTTACGATCACGCCGTCCTCATCAGCGAATTCTCCTACCTTGTCCTTCAGCTCCAGGATCACGCGCTCCGCGGTCTTC
>CAMOGZ010000117.1 GCA_946614405.1 uncultured Eubacterium sp.
CGCAAACTCGATATAATGCCCGTTATAGTTGTTGGTGATCGTGCAGTTCTTGATCACGATGTTCTGCCCGTGCATGAACATGAAGTTGGAATACCCGGATTTGTATGCCCCGAATTTTCCCTTCTTCGCATCCTTCGTCGGCTTTCCCGTGACGATATAGGTCCCGCCATTGACGGTAATGTCTTTGGCACGGTTGTAGCCGCCCACCTTCTTCATGGCGCCCTTGTTGTACTTACTGTCCTTATAATAGGCGTTGATGAAGATCGGCTTACCCGGCGTTACCTGACGGATCGTCGCACCCTTGGCATACACCGTGGTCTTATCATAAAGCATGATGGTGCAGTCCACGTAATAGGTCGCGTTCTTGGAGAACACGATGGTGGGCTTGATAGACGGGTTGGTGCGGATCTTCTTATTGATCCGGTCGATAGCCGCCTTGTCCTTGCGCCCCGTCTTGTCGCCGCTCTGTGTTACCACGAACTTCACCTTATCGCCATTGGTGGTCTGGACATATCCGTTGCCCTTCACCGTGGTGGTCTTTCCATATGCCGCCACGCAGAACACCACAAAGAACAGAAACAATACTGTTACTGCTCTCCGAATCGGTCTTATTGTTCCTGCAGACATTCCCATACTGCCCGCAGCTCTTCCAGTCTTGATCATACCAGTGCTTCCCTTCATTGGTTCTTTTCAAGTGGTATCCGTCGATTCCCCTGAAATCAATCAATGAATCCCAAAGCACACCCCTGGTATTCCCCTGTTTACCGGTCTCTTCCCAATACGACCCTAATATTCCCCTTACCGTGCGAGGGTTGTGATGCACTTACGCTCCGGCGCTGCCTCTTGGCCGGGCTCTGCACGACCCTTCGGTCCGTGCGCCGCACCGATGTATGGCCAGCGCCTTGCCTTAGCTCGGACACCGCGCCATTCTTAGCAACGCAAAATGCCGCCAACCCGCGTTGGTTTACCATAATCATAGCATATTATTACGTATTTGGGAAGCAATTTTTCAGACTTGTACCTAACTGTTAATTATTGACAGTAATTATTTTCCATGATATACTATCCCTACCCCTCCAGAGTGCGATTTGCCAATACCTTGGTGTTCAACACCATACTTTTATCGAATAACACCCATCTGCATGACCATATCCGCCTGTAGCTGGTGTTATACAAAAAAACAATGGTGCTAAACACCATGATTTACGCAGATAACACCCGATTCCCCTCCGATTACGATCAATTTATGGTGTTATCTGTAATAATCGTGGTGTTAAACACCAGCATTTCCGCCAATCACACCACAGCATAAAAACACGCTTTTTGACAGTCGGAAAGGATGCTTGAACATGGATACCACTTATCTGCTAAAACTGGAACTGACGCGCATTCAGAGCCTCTTGCAAATGATGCCGATTGTCCAAAAACCGGAAGGTCATCTGGAGCCGCGCGGCAAAAGAAACAATCCAAACTATCGGATCGTCCAATATGTTGACGGGCAGCGATGCACCCGTAATATTGGTAACAATCACTCTCCGGAATTTCGCAATTATGTAAGGGATCTATTTCTTTTCACTCGCCGTCGTATTCTGGAGAAAGACGAAAAACTATTGAAGAATCTGTTAGATAAATTCCATCCCTATGACATTCAAAGTATGATCACTGATATGCCCAAGCCCGTCAGGAAGCTATACAAATGGGGCTTTGTGGATGAGAGATATGAGGAGCTCAAGCGCTGGGCCGCGGAGCCCGTGCCCTCCAATACTGCTGAATTTGATGAAAATGCCACCCATGCTGCAGACGGGACTTTGGTCCGCTCCAAGGGAGAGGCCATAATCTATGACTTGCTGCAGATGTTGGGCATCCCCTTCCGCTACGACAAAGCCTTCACGGTCATCGACGACTTTGGCAATGAGAAGATCATCTACCCGGACTTTCAGATCAAATGCCGTGACGGTAGTATCGTTATCATCGAGCACTTGGGCGGGCTGGAGAAGGTAAACTACTGCAATCGTCTTGCCAGTAATCTACGGTACTATCTCCGCAAGAAGTATGTCATCGGCAAGAATCTCTTTATCACCAGCGACAATGAGGGTCACGGCACTGAGACAGATTACATCATGGACACACTGTACATCGTGGAACAGCGGTTTTGGTATGGGGTCATTGACAATTCTGAGGTCCTGGGGTAATCTTTTGGGGAGGAGGACAGCTATGAACAAAGACCAACTGATCCTGGCGTCTCAATCGCCAAGGAGAATCGAAATACTGCAGGCTCATGGCCACGACCCGGTGGTGCTTCCGGTGGATGTGGATGAGACTTTGCCGGAGGGGATCGCCGTGGAAGATGCGGTGATGTACCTTTCCCTGAAGAAGGCCCTGGCCTGTGAGGCGGCGCATCCCGAGCATGCAGGCAAGATCATACTCGCTGCAGACACCATGGTATATAAGGATGAGATCATGGGGAAGCCTGCAAATGTGGAGGAGGCCCGGCACATGATCACCGCCATCCGCGGGACTGTGCATCAGGTCCTTACTGGTGTGACCATACTGGTGGCCGGAGAAACTAAGCGCAGGAGTTTTGTGGATATTACGGATGTCCACTGCCGGTCCTACACCGGCCAGGAGCTGGAGCTTTACATCCGCACGCCGGAGCCCTACGACAAAGCCGGCGGCTATGCCATTCAGGGAACCTTCGGCCAGTACATCGACCACATCGAGGGCGACTATGAGAACGTGGTGGGACTGCCCTACCCCCGTCTGAGAAAGGAACTGGACCGGATGATGGCCCTGTAAATAGGTAAACAATACAGTGCGCAGGCCCGCGCACTGTATTTTATTTCCATCGTTTATACATTGCAATGGCACGGCAAAGCATGTTATAATAACATCAAATGGTTGAAAAAACGGCATCTCAGGGGGGATACGCCGATACAGAAAATTCAAAAGGCAGAAAGGGAACCTATGGAAAACAAGAAACCATCACTAATCAGATCCTACATACTGAAGGTCATCCTGGCCCTCATCCTTGTGGCCACTTTGGTCTTCATCTTCCAGCAGAAAGACAGTTTCCTCCGCTACCGTTCCTTCATGAACGATGTGAAAGTTAATTACATGAGCAAGGACGACTGCAAGCTTCTGATGAATCATCCGGAGCAGGCCACCACCGACGAGCTGCGGTACCACGGCCTCTTTGTGACGGAGAAGAAGGTCTCCATGAAGGGCAACGTGAAAATCATCCAGACCTTCCACGCTCAGGACGACCGCATCGACCAGATCCGCCTGTTCTTCAACAACCCGGGCAGCTACACCTCCTCGGGAACCATCTATGTCACGCTGAAGGACGCCGGCGGGAACGTCCTGTCCGAGACCGAGCTGGAGAGCAGCATGATCGCACACAACAGCATCACCAGCTTCTCCTTCACCGGTAGTTCCGAGGAACTGAACATCAATCACATTATCAGTAAAGTAAACAATAACAAGAACCGCACCGGCCTGCCCGTCAATCGCGGCGCGGAGTACACCATCACTGTGGAATCCAAGGGCATCGACTCCAAGTCCCCCTTCGACATCTACCTGATGACGGAACCCGCCCAGGACAAGAACACCCTCACCGTCAATGGCGATGAGATGGCCGGCGAGCATCTTTATGCCACCATCGGCTACCGCCACTTCACCTACACTGTATTCACGATCTTCATCGTGCTGATCGGTCTGGGGATCATCTTCATCCTGCTGCCCTGGGACAAGATCGAAGAGATCATCAACAGACGCCGCAACAAGAAGCATATGGACGAGGCCCACGTGCAGCGGTTCTTCCTGCGGATCATGTTCTTCCTGACTCCGCTGGTATGCTTCTACATCCTGGCGAAGATCTCGTCCCTGACCACGCCGGAGACTCTGGTTCTGCTGTTCTCCCTGCGAGGCGCGCTGAACCTTCTGATCATCGGCTTCATCTGGTGGGTGATCTACACCATATGCAACCGCACCAAGGCCACCATCGCCATCACGACATTCATCTTCTTCGTGTTTGGCTTTGTGAATTATGTGCTCCTGGTGTTCCGGGACTCCCCGCTGATCTTCACGGACATCGTGAACTGGCGCACGGCGGCACAAGTCGCGGGGAATTACACTTTGACCTTCAACAAAGCCTCACTCTGGGCGATCATGCTGGCAGCGATCTGGATCTGCGTAGCCCTGAGTCTTCGCGGGAACAAAGGCTTGAGCTGGAAGAAGCGCATCGCCGTTCTGCTCATTGCCTGCGGATGGGGATGGCTCTTCAACTATGAGATCTTCCAGAGCGACCTGCTGGAGCGGAATCAGATCCGTCTTTCCAGCTTCCGGCCCAAGGCCAACTACAAGAAGAACGGATATACTTTGTCCTTCTTCATCTCCATCGGCATGTCCATCGTGGAGAAGCCTAAGGACTACTCCGTGGAGCATGTCCAGGAGCTGATCGAAGGCTACGAGTCTGACGAGGCCACCATCGCCGAGAAGCCCACCAAGAAGACGCCGAACATCATCGGTATCATGAACGAGGCGTACTCCGAGCTGCGGCTGATCAACGATTTCAAGACCAACAAGGACTACATGCCCTTCTATAACAGCCTGAAGGAGAACACCGTCAAGGGCACCATGCACATGTCCATCTTCGGCGGCAATACGGCCAGCTCCGAGTTCGAGTTCCTCACCGGGAACAGTATGGAGTTCCTGCCGTTCCACTGTGTGCCTTACACCAATATGCTGAAAACGGAGACCCCATCCCTTGCCTGGTCCCTGGCCGCAAGGGGGTACGGCGGGAATATCGCATTCCATCCGGGCATGGCAGACTCCTACAACCGGAACAATGCTTACCCGTTACTGGGATTCGATACCCACATTTCCTATGAGGACCTGGACAATCCGGAAATGGTGCGGGCCTACGTTTCCGACAAGACCGACTATCAGGAGATCATTTCTCAGTATGAGAAATACAAGGACAGCAACCAGTCCAATCCGTTCTATCTCTTCAACGTG
>CAMOGZ010000118.1 GCA_946614405.1 uncultured Eubacterium sp.
CTCGATCTTCTCCCAGCTCTGGTGGGCCGCCCGGGCGATGACTCTGGCATTGGCGACCCCGATGCCCGGGATCCCCAGGGCGTACAAAACCCGTTCGGGTGTGGTTTCTTTTGCCTTCTCGCAGGCTGCCGCCAGGTTCTCATAGGACTTCTCCCCAAAGCCCTCCATCATGGTGATCTCCTGACGGTACCGGTCCAGATGGAACAGGTCCGCCGGCTCGTGTACCAGGCCCCGGGAAATCAGCTTCTCCAAGGTGGCCTCGCTCATGCCGTCGATGTTCATGGCGTCCCTGGAAACAAACAGAGCAAACCGCTTGATCTGTTTGGCGGGACACTCCGCATTGCTGCAGTACAGTGTCTTCACACCATTCTCCGCCTGCACCTGGGTGGCGCCGCCGCACACGGGACAAGTATCCGGAATGTCCAGCTTGCCGCTTCGGGTCAGGTTCTCTGCGATCTGGGGAATGATCATATTGGCCTTGTAGACCAGGATCCGGTCTCCGATGCCCAGGCCCAGCTCTTCCATGACGCTGATGTTATGGACAGAGGCCCGGGACACGGTGGTCCCCTCCAGCTCCACGGGATCGAAGATGGCCACCGGATTCAGAAGTCCCGTCCGGGACGCGCTCCATTCGATCTCCCGGAGGGTGGTCTCCTCCTGCTGGTCCGCCCATTTGAAGGCGATGGAGTCCCGGGGGAACTTGGCGGTGGTCCCAAGGGACCTGCCGTATTCGATATCGTTATAGGTCAGCACCAGTCCGTCCGAGGGGAAATCGTTGGATGAGATCTGCTCCTCGAACCGGCCCACTTCCTCCACCACGGTCTCCGCGCTCACCTTCCGGTATTCCACCACGTCGAATCCCTGGGAAGCCAGAAACTCCAGCTGGCCGCTTCTCTTTCCGCCGAAGTCCGGGGAGTCCCCTTCCGCCGGCGCAGCCTCCCCGAAGAGGCTCATCTGCTGAGGTCCTGCTTCTGCTCCCGCTTCCACCAGTCCGAAAGCGAAGAAGCTCACGTTCCGTTCCTTGGTGATCCGGGGATCCAGCTGGCGGACGGATCCGCTGCACAGATTCCTGGGATTCTTATACTTGGCATCCGCATCGCCGATGGCGGCGTTGATGCGTTCAAACTCAGAATAGGTAATGACGGCTTCGCCCCGCAGCACCAGTCTCCCCTTGAAGGGGATCACCAGGGGCACGTTGGCAAATACCCTGGCATTGCCGGTGATGACCTCGCCGATCTCGCCGTTTCCACGGGTAAGAGCCTTCACCAGCTCGCCGCCCTCATAGGTCAGCACCACCGTCAGGCCGTCCAGCTTCCATGACAGGAGCCCCTCCTGATCCGAAAGCCAGGCCGCCAGAGCCTCCCGGTCCTTGGTCTTGTCCAGGGACAGCATCCGGCTGGGGTGGGCCTCCTTGGGAAGATCCGACAGCACCTCATAGCCCACCTTCTGGGTGGGGCTGTTGGCAAAGACGATGCCCGTCTCCTCCTCCAGTGCCACCAGCTCATCATAGAGCCGGTCGTATTCGATGTTGGGCATGATCTCCTCGGCATCCTGATAATAGGCCCGGGCTGCCCGGTTCAACAGTTCTATTTTCTCTTTGATCAGTTTCTTCTTATCCATCATATCTTCTTCAGCGGTGCGATTCCTACCGCCATCTTCTTGATCCCGGCGCTGTCAAAGGCGACGGTCACGGTTTTCCCATCTCCATCGATCACAAGTCCCTCTCCAAACTTGGGATGGCTGACTTTGTCCCCCGCGGCAAGGTCCGCATCCCCCGCACCGGCGCTGGCTTTGGTCTCCATGCGCGCGTACTTCAGGGAATCGAAGGGCTTGTAGGGCTCCCGGGCATAGCCGTCCCAGCTTCCCGTGGAGACCCCCAGGCTGGATGCTCCGGTCTTCTTCTGGTAGACCGCATCCCCCTCGATGAGGCTCTTGTCCAGCTCCCGCAGGAACTGGGATTCTCTCGTATATTCCGTCCTTCCGTAGCGGACACGCTCTGCTGCACTGGAGAGGAACAAAAGCTCCTTGGCCCGTGTCATTCCCACGTAGCAGAGTCTGCGCTCCTCCTCCATTCCGGCGCCGCTGTCGAAGGCTTTGTTCCCGGGGAAGAGTCCATCCTCCAGGCCCGGCAGGAACACCACCGGAAACTCCAGGCCCTTGGCGCTGTGCATGGTCATGAGGGTCACGGTCTCCTGGCTCTCGTCGTAGTTGTCCACCTCCGCCGCCAAAGTCAGCTGCTCCATGAACTCCTCGATGGTGGGGTTCTCTGCGCCGCTCTCGTACTCGGCGATGACGGTCTTGAATTCCATCAGGTTCTCGATGCGGCCCTCGGCCTCTATGGTATTGCTGTCCTCCAGGGCTTTCAGATATCCCGTGTGCACCAGCAGCCGGTCGTAGATGTCGGAGACCCGGAGGTTCTCCCGCTCGCTGCGGCACTCCATGAGGCATTCCACCATGGCTTTGACTTTCTCGTAGGCTTTCCCCGGCAGGGTGTCCTGCACTTCCTTATTGCACAAAGCCATCAGCATGCTCTCTCCCCGCACCAGGGCGAAGGCCTGGATCTTCTCCACGGTCTTGTCCCCCATGCCCCGCTTGGGCTCGTTGATGATCCGGCGCAGGGACAGATCGTCTGCGGGATTCACCACCAGGCGCATGTAGGCCATCATGTCCTTGACTTCCTTGCGGTCATAGTAACGCATGCCGGAGAGGACCCGGTAGGGAATGGCCTCCCGGGACAGAGTCTGCTCGAAAAGCCGGGACTGGGCATTGGTCCGGTACAGGATGGCGAAGTCGTTGTAGCTTCTGCCCTGCCGCTGCAGCCAGGAGATCTGACGGGCCACGTGGGCCGCCTCCTCCCGGTCGGTCTCGGCACGGTAATACTTGATCTTCTCGCCGGCGTCCTTCTCGGTCCAGAGCTTCTTGCTTTTGCGGCTGTGGTTGTTCCGGATCACGGAGTGAGCCGCCGCCAGGATGTTCCCCTTGGACCGGTAGTTCTGCTCCAGCTTGATCACCTTCGCCTCCGGGAAATCCTTCTCAAAGTCCAGAATGTTGCGGATGTCGGCGCCCCGCCACTCGTAGATGCACTGGTCGTCGTCCCCCACCACACAGATGTTGTGATGGGCCTCCGCCAGCATCTTCACCAGCTTGTACTGAATGTGGTTGGTGTCCTGATACTCATCCACCATTATATAATGGAAGCGGTGCTGATACTTCAGCAAAGCCTCTTCGTCCTTTTCAAAAAGCCGCACGCAGTTCAGCAGGATGTCATCGAAGTCCATGGCGTTATTTTTCATCAGGCGGGCCTGGTATTCCTCATAGACCATGTGTACCGCCTTGGTCTTATAATTGGTCTCCATGGTCTGTCGGTACTTCTCCGGATCCATGCCCTTTTCCTTGCAGTCGCTGATGATGGCAAGGAGGTACTGGGGGGAGAACTCCTTGTCGGAGATTCCCTTCTCCTTCAGGATGTTCTTCACCAGGGTCTTCTGATCCGTGGTGTCATAGATCACGAAGTTGGGCTGGTAGCCGATGACCTCGGGATAGACCCGCAGGATCCGCAGGCACATGGCGTGGAAGGTCATGATCCACATGTCCCTGCAGTCTCCGATGAGATCCTCCACACGGCTGCGCATCTCCTTGGCCGCCTTGTTGGTGAAGGTCACCGCCAGGATGTTCCAGGGCCTTATCCCCTGCTCAACCATGTAGGCGATGCGGTGGGTCATGGTGCTGGTCTTGCCGGATCCGGCGCCTGCCAGGATCAGCAGCGGCCCCTCGATCTGTCTCACCGCCTCCTGCTGTTTACTATTTAAATGCTCGTAGCTCATACATTGTCTCCTTCAGATTATCGCTGTCTTTCATTGTATCATAAAACAGGCGAAAAGAAAAAGCTTCTCTTGGCTGAGAAGCTTTTTCAGACTATTATCTTTCATTCTTGTAGTTGATGGTGTAGTACCACTTGATCTTGTCGCCCTTCTTCAGGTCGTAGCTGGCGCATCCGTAGTTTGGCGTCTCGCCGTTGACATCATACATCCAGCCGCTGTTCTTGCCTCCGTCGAACTCATAGAGGTAATTGATCCCCTTGACGTAAACGCCATAGACGGAGTCCTTCTTGCTGTCGATCTGGATGCCCTTGCTGTTGCAGACGGTGCGCAGGCAGTCCCAGACGGTCTCGCCCTCTTCAAACTGGTACTTGGTCTTCCCCAGGATCTTGCCGTCCTTGGGGATGTAGTCGGCGATGGCCTCATTCTTCAAGCGGTCCATATGGTCGGACATCTCCTTGCAGGTGATCTCGATGGTGACCACCTGTTCCTTCTTCTTGGCTGCCTCAGCTTCCGCCTTCTTCTTGGCCTTGGCCTCAGCATCGGCCTTAGCCTTGGCTTCCGCCGCTTCCTTCTTGGCCTTCTCCTCCGCCTTCTTCTTGGCGTCTGCGTCAGCCTTCTCCTTGGCCAGTTTCTCCTCTTCCAGGTCCTTGATCTTCTTCTCTGCGGAGGTCAATGTCCCCAGCTGTTCCTCGGTGACCTTCTTCTTGGCCTTCTCGGAAAGAGCATCATAGGATGTTCTGGCCTTGGCTACAGTATCCTTATCCTCCAGGGTGAGGCTCGCCTCCTCCGGGATCTCCTTCAGGACCTTCACAAAGGCTTTCGCCTCGGCTTTGGCGGGATCGGCCTTCTTCACCTTCACCGGCTGCTGTGTGGGATCCTCTTCCGGCGCCTGAGCGGTCTCCACCGTCTCCAGCACCGCCGGATCATCCTTCACGGAGTCCATGGACTTGAGGCTCAGCCCCAGTACCGCAAGCCCCGCAAACAGAGCGATGATCAGCAGGATGACGATATTGCGTATTCTCTTTTTCTTCGCTTTCTTCAGTAATTCTTCTTCCATCTCAGTCTCCCATGCTATGCATAAACATTCTTGCTTTATAATTTTATCACAAAGTTCAATTCTCGTCCATACGGTTGTCCGAGATGGATGATCGAATTCTTTATGCTCAGG
>CAMOGZ010000119.1 GCA_946614405.1 uncultured Eubacterium sp.
AGGAGGGCTCTTTTCTCTACCGTGACCCCATCGTGGCCATCTTCGCAGAAGAAGACCCCCATGCAAAACTGAAGAAGTTCCGGATCACCGAGCTGCCGGAGCTTCCTTATATCGCGCTGAACGAGGGTGTGGAGGATGAGATTACCGCAATTCTGAATCAGAACCAGATCCGGCCGGACGCGCAGTTCATGGAGGAGGATGACCACGCCGTCATCGCCATGGTGGAACAGGGACTGGGCACCAGTCTCATGTCCATGATGATGCTGCAGGGATTCCGGAGGCGCATCTGCGCTGTACCCCTGGATCCGCCAGGCTGGCGGGACCTGGGCATCGCATGCCGACGCAAAGAGATGCTCTCCCGGGCAGCTGCAATATTCTACCAATATGCCTGCGACTGGGTGCAGGAAGAATATGCGGCAAAGGATTTATAGCATTTCTTTATGAAGCAACTTCAGCGAATAGTTTCGTGTTACCACATAGATGTGTCACTATTGATGAGTTAATTGACTTTATATATTGTAAGATATATTAAAAGATTTTTTAGACGTACGTAGGAAGGCTAGTGGAGAATAATTATGAAAGGAAAAAGTAACACAATTATTAAGGCAGGCATTGTTTTATTGGTAATAAGTTTACTGGGGTTTGCCATTAGCTCAGTGATTAATCCAATTCTATTTTTGCCCGCAGTGTATCTTCTTATATTAGGACGATTGCTACAATATTTTAATGAAAAACACGGTATATATGTATTTATGATGTTTACTGCGGCATTCTTGGTTCTATTCTTCTGTTGGGCATCCCTTGGCTTTAGTTTGTTCTTCTGGCCAGGTTGTGCTTGTGGGATGGTATTATCCCTGTATATTTACCGTAGCGAGCGATTCACTCCACAGGAAAAGAGATACAGTTATTTAGGCGTAGGCCTGGTGATCGTAGCATGCTGCTATTTTCTTACCAGATATCTGATGTATGCCAGATTCGCATCCATTGCAGTTGGTGTCCTGGTTATCCTCCATAATCTTCTCGCGGGAAGGTTACATGATAAGACGAATGACCTATAAACAGATCGGGGCTGTCTCACCATTTGATGAGACAGCCCCTTTGTGATACCTTATTCAGTTAGACTTTGTGCACGGATCACTCCAGGCCGAGGCGCAGGAACTCCTGCAGGTCCTCCAGGGAGATCCGGTGGAGGCGGCACTTGCCAAGAGCCTCGGGGATCACCATGGCGATGGAGTCGTCTTTGATCTTCTTGTCGTTCAGAGCGTACTTGTAGATCTGCTCCAGGGTGTACGGGATGGACAGGTCGAAGCCGAAGCCCTCGAGGATTTCGGTCAGATAGCCGCTGGCGTCGTACTCCGTGAGCCCCATCTTGTAGGCGGCCCGGGATTCCACCACCATGCCGGTGGCAACGCCGGCGCCGTGGGAGATGTTGTAGGAGCTGAGCTTCTCCAGGCTGTGGCCCACGGTGTGGCCGAAGTTCAGAAGCTGGCGCATGCCGGTGTCCCTCTCATCGGCTTCCACGATGGATTTCTTGATGGAGACGCAGCGCTCGATGACGTACTCATAATCCTGAGCCTGGATATGGTCGATGAGACCCTGCTCCATGATCATGGCGCTCTTCACCGCCTCCGCCACACCGTTCAGGATCTCCTCCTGAGGCAGAGTGTCGAAGGTCTTGTAGTCGCAGATCACCATGGAAGGCTGCCAGAAGGCCCCCGCCAGGTTCTTTCCGTAGTTCAGATTCACCGCGGTCTTGCCTCCCACCGAGGAGTCCACGGCGGCAAGGAAAGTAGTGGGGATCTGGATATACTTGATCCCCCGGAGATAGGTGGCTGCGGCGAACCCGGACAGGTCGCCCACCACGCCGCCCCCCAGGGCCACGATCAGGTCGCTTCTGGAAAGGCCCTCTTCGGCGAGGGATTCCAGGATATTCGAATAGGTTGGCAGGTTCTTGGAATGTTCCCCTTCAGGGAAGACGATCTTGGAGGTCTGAAACCCGTTGTCCCGCAGGGACTGCAGAACTCCCTCCAGATACAGATGATTTACATTGCTGTCTGTCACAATACAGGCCCGGCAGGGCTTGATACATTCACGAATGAATTTTCCAGAATCCCCGATGATACCCTCCCCTATCAGGATATCATAAGGCCTGGACGTCGTCACAGAGAATCGATTCATAAGTTCCCTTTCTTCATTCTTTTATTCATCACATCTATATGGTATAATACCTGATTAAAGGGATTATACCATATTATGGTGATATTTGCAAAAGGACGACAGGGGAATGGGTAAAGTCAGGAAATTTTTAATTAGTTTGTTGATTCTCGTGCTACTGATCCTGTCGCTGGGAGGGGTCGCGGTGATGACCCTCAGCGGCGAGGTGATGGCATCTGAGAAAGATAATATAGTATACGCTGTAACGGATGAAGAGTCGATCCCGGCAGAGACGGCTGAAGCGCTGAAGGAGCAGAAGCCGGAGTGCATCATGGTGCTGGGCTGCGGCATCAGCGACAAGGAGACGCCTACGCCCATGCTGAGGGACCGGCTGGAGACAGCCATCATGCTGTATCGGGCGGGAGTGGCGCCGAAGGTGCTCCTCACAGGGGACAACGGCACTCTGACTCACAACGAGATCCATGTCATGCTGAAGTATATGCGGGATGCTGGCATCCCGGAGGAGGATATTTTCTGCGATCACGCAGGTTTCTCCACCTATGAGTCCATGTACCGCGCCGTGGACATCTTCTGTGTCAGACGTATGATCGTGGTGACCCAGACGTACCACATGTACCGTTCCCTGTACATTGCCCATGGCCTGGGCATCGAGGCTGTGGGAGTGGCATCGGACCAGAAGGTCTATGCCGGGCAGGCCCAGCGGGAGATCCGGGAGGTCCTGGCCAGGGTCAAAGACTTCTTCCAGTCGAAATCCAAACCGCCCGCTACTTTCGGCGGGGAGGAGATCCCCATCACCGGAAGCGGCGTGTCCAGCCACGGAGAGTGATCATGATGATGCTGACTGCGTGGAAACCAATTCAACTATTATTCCTGTTTGCGGTCTTCGCCATCCTGGGCTGGCTGATGGAGCAGGTTCTGTATTTCGTCACCGGCCGCGCGGCGCTGCGGGGCTGGCTGTCGGGCCCATGGGGGATCCTCAGCGGCCTCGGGGGCATCGTCCTGGTCACGGTGATCCTGCCTCTGGAGATGTACTGGTTCGAGCTGATCCCGGTGCTGATGGTGCTTGCCATGGTGCTGAACGGCCTCGGCGTTCTGGGGCACAAAGTCTTCCTGGGCGCTCCTCTATGGCGTTTTTCTATGGGATTCAGTATGTTTGCCGGGCTGCTCTGCATGATCGGTGTGGAGCTGTCGGACCGGATCCTATGGCTGATGGACTGGCTGCCGGCACCGGCTATGCTGGTGCTTCTTCTGGCATTCTATCTGCCCTTTACCAGGAATGTGATCGACGGACTGGCGCTGACACTGTTCTACCGGCGGCGGATGGAAGACCTGGAGGATGTGGCCTCGGACAAGACGCCCCGGTATAAGGAGGACGCCCTGGCGATCCTGGCCCCTTACCGGCGCTGGCTCTGGGCTTATCCCGCCTTCTTCGACGCCACCGCACAGAAGATGCTCCGGTTCATGAGCTGGGCAGACTGCCGGGCCTTCCTGGCAGAGACGATAGGATGACGTTATTCTGCTTAATCTTCGACTTTAAACGAGATTAAGCAGATTATAAAACAAGTTGCATAGGAAAACCCCGCGGTTTGTTGTGACCGCGGGGTTTTTAAAATACGCCGTGTTTACAGATTGTGCTGTGCGATGAGTTCAGCCTTGGGGTATGCGCCCAGGACCTTGGACTTCATCTCGCCGCCCTCCATCTTCAGGGTGACAGGGATGCTCATGACACCGAACTTCATGGCCAGTGCCTGCTCCTCATCGATATTGATCTTGCCGACCTTGATCTTGCCGTCATATTCCTCGGCGATCTCGTCCACTGTCGGCATCAGCTGCATGCAGAATCCGCACCAGGGTGCCCAGAAATCCAGAAGCACCGGAATATCAGACTGCATTACTTCCTGTTCAAAATTATCCTGTGTGATATTAACGATCATTGTTTTCCTCCTCTATGAGTTCTTTCAGTGATGTGCGAATGGTATCTTCCACTTGCTTTTCCATTTCCGCGATTTGTTTGCGGTCCAGGGTGGCAGTGTCAATGGGCGGATGGATCTGCACCCGGACGGTGCCCGGACGGATCATGCCCTTCTCTTCAAATAAATGGTAACTTCCCTGGATGGTGACGGGAACGATCATTGCTTTTGCCTTTGTGGCAAGCTTGAAGGACCCTGCCTTGAAGTGAGCCATCTCAGGCCCCTGGCTCCGTGTTCCCTCCGGGAAGATCACCAGGTTGTAGCCTTCCTTGACCAGCTTGGATCCCTCCTGAATGGACTTCAGTGCCTCCTTGGCATTCCCTCTCTGAATGTACAGCCCCCGGATCACCGTGATCCACTTGCCGAAGTAAGGCAGCTTCTGCAGGCTGTCCTTGGCGATAAAGCCGATCTGCTTTCCCTTCAGTGCGCGGAACATTGCTATAATATCTGCATACCCCTGATGATTGGAAATAAACACAAGTCCGTCCCGCTCGGGGATATTTTCCTGACCCTTCACCAGCACCTTCATGCCGAACTTATCAGCCACGTCACCGGACCACAGCCAGGTGTCCTGGGCGATCTCCTTCCGCTCGATCTCCGGGTCACCTGTGGCCCGTGCCTTCTCGATATCCTTGGCATAATGATCGAACCCCTTGATAGACCAGAACAGCTTCAGCAGTCCCGGGATATTTCGAATGATATTCATACTGATTACCTCCTGTAATACGCCCATTGTACCATCATTCCGATGCAATTGTAAAGACTAAGGGGCTGTGGTATAATAGGCGCATGGATATGAATAAGACTTACGATTA
>CAMOGZ010000120.1 GCA_946614405.1 uncultured Eubacterium sp.
CACGAAGAAGGATGAGAACGGCCAGATCATTGACAGGACAGGCGCCGCGAAGTCTGTATACATGGGAGATATCCCTCTTATGACAGAGACGGGATCCTTCGTCATCAACGGAGCTGAGCGAGTTATCGTCAGCCAGCTCGTTCGTTCACCCGGTATATATTACGATATAGCACACGACAAGGTGGGTACGAAGCTATACAGCGCGACGGTCATTCCTAACCGCGGCGCATGGCTTGAGTACGAGACCGATTCAAACAATGTATTTTATGTTCACGTCGACCGCAACAGGAAGGTGCCTGTTACGGTTCTTCTGCGTTCCCTCGGATGGGGCACGAACCAGGAGATCATCGATCTCTTCGGCGAGGAGCCGAAGCTCTACGCTACCTTCGAGAAGGACCCTTCGGACAACAGAAGGTCCGGTCTTCTCGAGCTTTACAAGAGAGTCCGCCCCGGTGAGCCTCTTTCTGTGGATTCCGCAGAGACCTATGTGAACAATACCTTCTTCGACAGCAGAAGGTACGATCTGGCTAAGGTCGGCCGTTACAAGTTCAATAAGAAGTTGAATTTCCGCTTCAGACTTCAGGATAAGGTGCTCGCAGAGGATGTCATGGACATGGAGACAGGCGAGATCCTTTTCGAGAAGGGAACGAAGCTCGACAGGGATATGGCGGAGCGCATTCAGGACTCGGCTATTCCCTTTGTATACATCCAGACCGAGGAGAGGCCTGTGAAGGTCATCTCCAACATGATGGTAAATCCCGCTATCTACATGGAGCAGAGCGAGCTCGACGAGATCGGCCTGTACGATGAGAGCGGCAATATCATGAAGGTCTACTATCCGAACCTCTCCGAGCTCAAGAGCTACAGGGAGGACAGGGAGAAGATCCTCGCGGAGTGCGATCCCGACGAGCCCTCCACCAAGAGGAAGCTCGAGGAGCTGGCAGACGATTTCAGGAACATACTCGTGATGAAGCACATCACGAAGGAGGATATCGTCGCTTCCATCAACTACTGTCTGAACCTCGACGCAGGCATCGGATCATACGATGATATCGACCACCTGGGCAACAGACGTATCCGCTGCGTGGGTGAGCTCCTTCAGAACACCTACCGCATCGGTCTCACAAGACTTGAGAGACTCGTTCGCGAGAGGATGGGTACACAGAACCCCGATGAGATCACCGAGCAGTCGCTCATCAATATCAAGCCCGTAACTGCCAATGTAAAGGAGTTCTTCGGAAGCTCCCAGCTGTCGCAGTTCATGGATCAGAACAACCCTCTTTCCGAGCTGACACACAAGAGACGTCTGTCGGCGCTGGGTCCGGGCGGACTTTCAAGAGACCGCGCAGGATTTGAGGTCCGTGACGTACATTACTCCCACTACGGAAGAATGTGCCCCATCGAGACGCCTGAAGGCCCGAACATCGGCCTGATCGGCTCCCTGACCACCTACGGCGTCATCAACCAGTACGGCTTCATCGAGACTCCCTACCGGGTGGTAGACAAGGCCACCGGCGTTGTCACAGATGAGATCCATTATCTGACGGCGGATGACGAAGAAGACAAGATCGTTGCGCAGGCCAATGAGCCGCTGGATTCCGAAGGACACTTCGCGAACCTGAAGGTAGCGGCCAGAGGCAAGGGCGGCGACATCGACCTGGTTCCCAGAGAAGTGGTCGACTATATGGACGTTTCCCCCAAGCAGGTCGTATCCGTGGCGACAGCCATGATCCCCTTCCTGGAGAACGACGACGCTAACCGTGCGCTGATGGGATCCAACATGCAGCGGCAGGCTGTTCCCCTCATGGTGACCGAGGCTCCCATGGTCGGTACCGGCATCGAGTACAAGGCAGCCAGAGACTCCGGCGTCGTTCAGCTGGCCAAGCATGCGGGCATCGTCTCCTATGTGGACGCTGACACCATCAAGATCACCAGAGATGACGGGGAAGGCGTGGATTCCTACCACCTGCTGAAGTTCAAGCGTTCCAACCAGGGCACCTGCATCAACCAGCGGCCCATCGTCTCCAGAGGCGAGCACGTGGAAGAGCGCGAGACCATCGCAGACGGCCCCTCCACATCCAACGGCGAAGTCGCCCTGGGCAAGAACCTGCTCATCGGCTTCATGACCTGGGAAGGATACAACTACGAGGACGCGATCATTCTGAATGAGCGTCTGATCATGGATGATGTGCTGACATCCATCCATATCGAGAAATATGAATCGGAAGCCCGTGACACCAAGCTGGGACCCGAAGAGATCACCAGAGACATCCCCAACGTGGGCGAGGACGCCCTGAAGGATCTGGATGAGGAAGGTATCATCCGGGTGGGCGCGGAGGTCAACTCCTCCGACATCCTGGTGGGTAAGGTCACCCCCAAGGGCGAGACCGAACTGACCGCGGAGGAGAGACTGCTCAGAGCCATCTTCGGTGAGAAGGCAAGAGAAGTCAGAGACACCTCCCTGAAGGTGCCCCACGGCGAGACCGGTATCGTTGTCAACGTGAAGACATTCTCCAGAGACAACGGCGACGAGCTGCCGCCGGGCGTCAACAAGCTGGTGCGTGTCTACATCGCAACCAAGAGAAAGATCAGCGTCGGCGACAAGATGGCGGGACGTCACGGAAACAAGGGTGTTATCTCCCGGATCCTGCCGGAAGAGGATATGCCGTTCATGGAAAACGGCCAGCCTTTGCAGGTCATGCTGAACCCGCTGGGCGTACCGTCCCGTATGAACGTCGGACAGGTCCTGGAAGTCCATCTGGGTCTGGCGGCCAAGAGCAAGGACTGGTACATCGCCACACCGGTATTCGACGGCGCCACGGAGAAGGATATCATCGAACTGCTGAAGGAAACCGGCTACGACGGCAGCGGCAAGCTGTGGCTGCGTGACGGCCGGACCGGTGACTACTTCGACAACCCGGTCACCGTCGGCTACATGTACATGCTGAAGCTGCACCACCTGGTAGACGATAAGATCCACGCCCGTTCCACCGGCCCGTACTCCCTGGTCACCCAGCAGCCTCTGGGCGGCAAGGCCCAGTTCGGCGGCCAGCGCTTCGGCGAAATGGAAGTCTGGGCTCTGGAAGCCTACGGCGCTGCCTATACCCTGCAGGAGATCCTGACCGTCAAGTCCGATGACGTTGTGGGCCGTGTGAAGACCTACGAAGCCATCGTCAAGGGCGAGAACATTCCGGAGCCCGGCATTCCGGAATCCTTCAAGGTCCTGATCAAGGAGATGCAGAGTCTCTGCCTGGATGTGAAGGTGCTGTCCGAGGACAACGAAGAGATCGAGATCAGGGACAGGGATGATGTGGGCGGATTCGCCGGGATCGAGCGGATCGTCGACGCTGAACTGGAACAGGAGATGCGCGCCCGGGAAGCTGCCTATGAAGAAGAGGACGAAGAGGACGAATTCGAGGATGAGTTCGAGGACGAGATCGATGAGATCGAGCCTGACGAAGACGCGCTGAAATCCGTGGACGAAGAGGAAACGGAACTCGTGGATATCGAAGATATCGGCGATATCGATATAGATGATGAGATCAAGGATGATGAGGAATAAGTAAGAAAGGAGTACCGGTATGCGTGACGACGCGAACTACGAACTGAACAATTTTGACTCCCTGAAGATAGAACTGGCCTCACCGGACAAGATCCGCGAATGGTCTCATGGTGAAGTTACAAAACCCGAGACGATCAACTACAGGACACTGAAGCCTGAGAGAGATGGTCTCTACTGCGAGCGCATTTTCGGACCCACCAAGGACTGGGAATGCCACTGCGGTAAATACAAGAGAATCCGTTACAAGGGCATCGTCTGCGACAAGTGCGGTGTCGAAGTGACCAAGGCCAAGGTCAGAAGAGAGAGAATGGGCCACATCGAGCTGGCCACACCGGTCTCTCACATCTGGTACTTCAAGGGCATCCCCTCCAGGATGGGCCTGGTTTTGGATATCTCCCCCCGTACCCTGGAGAAGGTGCTGTATTTCGCCAACTTCATCGTAACGGATCCGGGCAACTCCGGCTTCAGCTACATGGAGATCCTGACGGAGAACCAGTACCGCGAAGCCATGGACGATCCCGCCATCAAGTTCAAGGCGGGCATCGGCGCGGCAGCCATCAAGGAACTGCTGGAGCGGGTGGACCTGGAGGAACTGAGCGCAGACCTGAAGGAAAAGCTGGCCAGTGCCACGGGACAGAAGAAGATCCGGATCGTCCGGCGTCTCGAGGTCATCGAAGCGCTGCGCGTTTCCGGCAACCGTCCTGAGTGGATGGTCCTGGATGTGATCCCGGTCATCCCGCCGGACCTGCGTCCCATGGTACAGCTGGACGGCGGCAGATTCGCCACCTCCGACCTGAACGACCTTTACAGAAGGGTCATCAACAGAAACAACAGACTGAAGAGACTGCTGGAGCTCAACGCTCCGGACATCATCGTCAGAAACGAGAAGCGCATGCTGCAGGAAGCAGTGGACGCTCTGATCGATAACGGCAGAAGAGGCAGACCGGTCACGGGTCCCGGATCCAGACCGCTGAAATCCCTCTCTGACATGCTCAAGGGCAAGCAGGGACGTTTCCGTCAGAACCTGCTGGGCAAGCGTGTCGACTACTCCGGACGTTCCGTAATCGTCGTCGGACCGGAACTGAAATTCTATCAGTGCGGCCTGCCGAAGAAGATGGCGCTGGAGCTGTTCAAGCCCTTCATCATGAAGCTGCTGGTGGAAAACGGCACAGCCCACAACATCAAGAGCGCCAAGCGCATGGTCGAGAAGGTCCGCCCGGAGGTCTGGGACGTACTGGAAGAGGTCATCCAGGAGCATCCGGTCATGCTGAACCGTGCTCCGACCCTGCATAGACTGGGCATCCAGGCCTTTGAGCCGGTTCTGGTCGAAGGCAAGGCGATCACACTGCATCCGCTCGCCTGTACCGC
>CAMOGZ010000121.1 GCA_946614405.1 uncultured Eubacterium sp.
TGCTGCTGATCGATGAGATCGACAAGGCGGACCTGGAGTTTCCCAACGACCTGCTCTGGGAGCTGGACAAGATGGAATTCTATATCAATGAGACCAAGGAGACAGTGAAGACCAAGCACCGTCCCATCGTCATCATCACATCCAACGCGGAGAAGGAGCTGCCGGACGCATTCCTGCGCCGGTGCATCTTCCATTACATCGCCTTCCCGGATGAGGAGAAGATGCGTGAGATCATCCGTGTCCATTACGGAGACATCGATCAGAAGCTGTGCGACAACGCCCTGGAAGCCTTCTACGAGATCCGCAAGATGAACGACCTGCAGAAAAAGCCCAGCACTTCAGAGCTGCTGGACTGGATCCAGGCCCTGATGGTCAGCGGCGTCAGCGTGGATGACCTGTCCTCCCGGATGCCTTTCGTGGGCGTCCTCCTGAAGAAGAACGAGGATATCGAAGTCATGCACGACATCAAGGAGAAGGGTTACTCTCTTCGGCACTGGTAGGCGGAGGCTGGCAAATGTTTTTGGATTTCTTTTATCTGCTGCGGGCGCGGGGGCTTCCGGTCACACTGAATGAGTGGATGACCCTGATGGAGGCGCTGGATATGGGGCTGGCCCAGGCTTCGCTGACCCGGTTCTATCATCTGTGCCGCAGCGTACTGATCAAATCAGAATCAGATTTTGACAAGTTTGACCAGGTGTTCATGGAGTATTTCCGGGGGATCGAGACGCCGGAGCAGCTGCCTCGGGAATTCTGGGACTGGCTGGCCCACGGCGAGCTGGAGCGGGCTCTGGATGACCACGGGGACCAGGAACTCTTCGCCCGGGAGCTGGAGGAGCTTCTGCGGATGTTCGAGGAACGGATCAAGGAACAGAAGGAAGAACACCATGGAGGCAACTACTGGATCGGCACCGGCGGGACCTCTCCCATGGGCCGGGGCGGCTACAACCCCACCGGCATCCGTGTGGGCGGCAAGGGCCGGCACCGGACAGCTCTGCAGGTGGCCGGGGAACGGAACTTCAAGGATTTCCGGGAGGATACCATTCTGGGCATCCGGCAGTTCCAGATGGCCTTCCGCAAGCTGCGCCAGTATTCCACCCGGGTGGAAGGGGTTGAGAAGGAACTGGATCTGGACAAGACGGTGGACGAGACCTGTGAGAACGCAGGCATGCTTTCCCTGGCCTATGAGCGGCCCAGGAAGAACACGGTCAAGGTGCTGCTGCTGATCGACTCCGAAGGGTCCATGCTGCCCTACAGCAGGCTCTGCAACCGGCTTTTCCAGGCGGTGAGCAAGTCCAATCACTTCAAGGACCTGCAGGTGTATTACTTCCACAACGCCATCTATGATCAGCTGTATACCACGCCCCGATGCAAACTCAGGGACTCTGTGGAGACCACCTGGCTCTTCCACAAGCTGGACGCTGAGTACAAGGTGATCTTCGTGGGAGACGCGGCCATGGCGCCCTCTGAACTGCACCGGCCGGGAGGCAATGCCATCATCGGCATCTACAACCGGGAGACGGGCATGGAATGGTTCAACAAGTTCAAGAAGCGGTTCAAGAAACAGATCTGGCTCAATCCCATCGCGGAGAGAGACTGGGATTACACCTACGGATCGGCCACCATCCAGGATATCCGGAGCATCTTTCCCATGTATGAGCTGACGCTGACGGGACTGGAAGCGGGACTGCAGAAACTGATGGTGAAATAACAGGAATTCCTGTATACTATACATAGTGATCTATACAATATGCGGTGAAAGGAAACCGCAGCAAAAAAACGAAAGGAAGACTGCCAAATGAAACGAGTACTGACATATGGAACCTTTGATCTGCTTCATTATGGACACATTCGTCTGCTGAAGCGGGCAAAAGCGCTGGGGGATTATCTGATCGTTGCCATCTCGACGGACGAATTCAACGCCGGTAAGGGCAAGAAAGCCTACCACAGCTATGAGACCCGCAAGGAGATGCTGGAAGCTGTCCGCTATGTGGATCTGGTGATCCCGGAAGAGACGTGGGAACAGAAGATCGACGATGTGAAGAAGTATGACGTGGACATCGTGGTCATGGGCGGTGACTGGAGAGGCAGCGACCGTTTTGAATATCTGAGAGATTACTGTGAGCTGGTGTATCTGGACCGGACGGAAGGAGTCTCCACCACGCAGATCAAGGAAGAACTGAATCTGCAGGAGCCGCCGGGAGAGCCGGAACCCAAGAAGGACTGACAGCAGGCAGTGTTCGGCTGACAGAAGGCAGTCGGCAGAACGCGGCTGATGAAACAGGCGCAAACAACGAGAACAAAAAAACGAACGGGATGCAAACAAATGTTTGCATCCTTTGCCTTGCTGTGATAGAATTGATGCAGGAGTAAGAATTTGGGAAGACTCCGTTGCGGCGGAATATGAAAGGAGACTGTACAGATGCTGAAGGAACGGGAACAGAAAGTGCTCGACTTCATGAAGAACGAAATCATTGAGAAGGGGTATCCGCCCACAGTGCGGGAGATATGTACGGCTCTGAACATCAAATCCACGTCCACGGTCCACAAGGACATCGCCAGCCTGGAGAAGCAGGGCTTCCTCAGGAAGGACCCCTCCAAACCCAGAGCCCTGATGATCGTGGATCCCGAGACCCAGGAGCGCATCACCCGCCAGACTCTGGAAGCGGAAGCCGCCGCTGTGAATCCGGCGCCGGCAGAACCGGATCTCCGGGAGGTGGAGCGGGCTGACGTGGTGGAGATCCCTGTGGTGGGAAGGATCGCGGCAGGCACACCGATCCTGGCGGAACAGAATGTGGAAGACAGTTTTCCGGTCCCCGCGCGTTTTGTCAACGGCGGCACCAATTTCATGCTGACCGTCAGAGGGGAGAGCATGATCGAAGCGGGTATCATGGACGGGGATTATATCCTGGTGGAACAGCAGAATACCGCCCGCAACGGGGAGATCGTGGTTGCCATGGTGGACGGCTTCGAAAGCGAAGCCACGGTGAAGACCTTCTACCGGGAAGACGACCACATCAGACTGCAGCCGGAGAATGCGGCCATGAGCCCCATCATCGTCAAGGATGCCCGTATCCTGGGCAAGGTCAAGGGCGTATTCAGGTACTTCTCCTGAGGACGATCGAATTTTCGAAACTGCGCGTCAGAGCTGGATCCGGCGCGCTTTTTTTATGCATAAAAAGAGCTGCCGCGAAAGCGGCAGCTCCAATTCCCAGCCTTTGCAGGGAGGGGACTTAGATGTCAGACTTAGATCATCTTGTCGACGGAATCCAGTACCTTGTCGACGATGGCCAGCTGCTCTGTGATCTCTTCAACAGTGATGGTCAGCGGCGGGCAGATGACGAACATGTTCTCGTGGGAATATGTCCAGAATCCGTCTGCAACCAGCATGCCCACGATCTTCTTCATGATGCCTTCCGGATCCTTGCCGAAGGGGACGATGGGCTCTCTGGTTTCCTTGCTCTTGACCAGCTCGATGGCGGAGAACAGACCGATGTGTCTTACTTCACCAACGCATGCGTGCTTCTCAACGAAGCTGTCCAGAGTGTCAGCCAGAACCTTAGCGGGAGCCTTCATGTTCTCTTCGATGTTCTTGTCCTTGTACTCCTTGATGGTAGCAACTGCTGCTGCGCAGCCCATCGGATGAGCGGAGTAGGTCAGGCCGCATCCCAGAGCTGTGTCGTCGAAGAACTTCGCGATCTGCGGAGAAACGACAACGCCGCCGAGAGGTACATAACCGCAGGTAACGCCCTTAGCGAATGTGATCATATCCGGCTGATAGCCAAAGTTCATGTAAGCGAATGCTTTACCTGTTCTGAACCATCCAGCCATGACTTCGTCAGCAACCATCAGGATGTTGTACTTGTCGCAGAGAGCTCTTACGCCCTGATACCACTTGACCGGAGCGATCAGGATACCGTTGGATCCAACGACGGATTCCAGCCAGATCGCTGCGATCTGATCCGGACCCTCATACAGGATCTGGTTTTCCAGCAGCTCGAGGTAGAAATCAGCAACGTCATCTTCGTTTTCGAACTTGCAGGCCTTCGGAGCTCTGTAAGCATAAGGTCCATCGTACTTGACGTATCCCGGGCCGCCCGGCTCGTTGAAGAAGTGTCTCGGCTCACCTGTCAGCATGCCAGCGCCGGCGGAAGAACCGTGATAGCATCTGTACTGGGAGAAGATCTTCTGCTTGCCAGTGTACTGACGAGCGATCTTGATAGCGTTTTCGTTTGCTTCAGCACCAGCGTTGGTGAAGAAGACCTTGGAACCTTCCGGGAAACCGGAGATGCCTACAACTGCCTCAGCAGCATCAGCTCTGCAGTCCATTGCGAAAGCAGGTCCCATGAACGGGATCTTGTTTGCCTGCTCGCAGATAGCGTCGATGATCGCCCTGTTGCCGTGTCCCAGGTTGGAGTTAACCAGCTGAGAGGACATGTCTGCGTACTTCTTGCCGTTCTCGTCCCAGAAGTAGATGCCTTCTGCCTTTGTTACGACGATCGGGTTCAGAGCGCCCTGTGCTGACCAGGAGTGAATGTTATATTTCTTATCTTTTTCTTGAATTGCTGACATTTTTAGTATCTCCTTTGTTCTCCTTGAATAGGAGGGAGGAACGGGTCCTCCCTCAGATCAGGGAAATGATAGTGAATTGAATTACACTTAGTGAATCTGTTTATGCGTCGACCTTAGCGATTACATCAGCATCGATGAAGTCTTCGACCTTTTCCGGCTTCCAGTTCGGAATCTCTTCGGAGACATAGGTGTAGTTCAGCAGGTCTTTGTATGTTGCGTTGTGGGATACGCTGTTGCCGCCCCATGTTCCGCAGCCCAGAGTCATGGATACCGGGAATCCAGTGTTCCAGCCACCGGAGTTGGTCAGGCACTGCGGCTGGTTAACAACGCACTTGG
>CAMOGZ010000122.1 GCA_946614405.1 uncultured Eubacterium sp.
GCTTGGACCCGTCGCTACAGAACGGTCCACCGGACCGTTCTGCTTCACGCTCCGGCCCTTGCGGGTTCAAGTCCCTATAATCATATATAACAACAAGCCCCCTGCAAGAGGGGGCTTGTTATTATGGTGCGCGATAAGGGACTTGAACCCCTACGGTCTCCCGCTAGAACCTAAATCTAGTGCGTCTGCCAGTTCCGCCAATCGCGCGTATTGTTTTGTGTGTTTCCGGAGCGGATCGGTGATGGGAAATCTCACGCTCCGGGCATTATAATAACAGATTTCAGGGCGGATGTCAATGGAGCGATTTATTTACGCAATGCTTGTTACTGTAAACCCAATCATCCTATATCCAAGTCATTTAGCCAGGTCAGGATGAAGGCGTTGATCTCCATGTAGTTGATCCGGCCGGGCATACGCAGGATCAGGAACCCGCTCTCCAGAGCAGGGTACCGTTCGATGTCTTTGATGGCATCCGGACCGAGGATCTTTCTGGCATCGATTACCTGAGTTTCTGCTGCGATGGTCTCGGCAGGGAAGGTGATGGTGAACTTCTTCTCTGCGGATGATGCGTTGATGTGATAGGGCCTTTCCTCTGTTGGGAAAGAGATATAATCGGAAGCAGTCTTTCTCTGGATCCCCTCCAGGTGGAGTCCGTCTTTCCGGATGCTGCAGTGGGTCACCTGATACTGATTGGATGCGCCTGCGATATATCCCTGGTCGAACATTGCTTTATGCAGATCCGCATTTTGCAGTACGGGAAGGATCCGGTAGAGCTGGATAATGTCATCATGATTATGGAGCAGGATCTTTGATTCATACTCTTCGGAGGGATCGATCAGGTATCGGTTATACAGGCGGATGCTTTCATACCCATCGATGAGATCATCTCTGGAAGAGGCCAGCCCCATGTATTTTTCAATGTTTTTCTGGGACAGGGATCCAATGGCTGACTTGAGATCCGAGTTCCATTTCAGTATATTATAAAGATCCAGGCTGCAGGCATTCAGCGTATCGTCAAGGTGATGGCGTGCAGCTCGTTTGGCCAGAAACGGCAGGTCGAAAGACTTCCCGTTATATGTCAGGATATAATCTGCATCCCCCAGGACTTCCAGTGTGGCTGCGACCACTTCTTCCTCTGCTGATGGTTTCTCGGCAAAGAACTGAATGGCTTCAGCATCGACATAGTCCTCAGAGTCCGGCGCAGGGGCCAGTGTCAGAAGCCCGCTGAGGATGATCTTATCGTGAGCGGGGTAGAGGCCGGTGGTTTCGATGTCGAATACCACGAGCTTCCCGTCCCGGAGGTACCGGTCAAAGGACTTGCTGGTGTATCTTTTTAATCTCAATTTGTCTCGAAATGTCTTCATTCTGTTTTCTCCTAGAAACAAAATAGACCGCTGGGGTGCAGTCTACTTTGTTCAAAAGGGGTATTGGGATTAGAGATTAATGAGGTTATCAGGGGGATAACCACAATTCGATTATAAAAGAAAAGTCAGACAAATGCAAGGGGATAATACCAAAAAATCCGCAAAAAAACTATTTTTTTCGTGAAATTCTCTATTCATTTCTTGGTTTGCACATGATATAATATTGTAAACTAATAAATGAGGCGGTGGTCACCATGAAAATCGGCTTTATCGGCATTGGAAATATGGGCGGCGCGATCCTTCGCGGGATCCTTTCTTCCGGTACGGTTTCACCGGAGGATATTTTGATCTGTGGAAGAGATCCGCTGAAGACAGAGGCCCAGGCCGGGGAGCTTGGGGTGACCGCAGCAGAGCACAGGAAACTGGTCGAGGAATGCGGCTGTTTCTTTGTCGGCGTGGAGCCCGGAGTATATGCTGATGTCATGCCTTTGATCGCGGAGGCATATACCCCTGACAAGATCTGCATCTCCATGGCAGCAGGCATTACCTTCCGCAAGTTGCAGGACTGGCTGGGTGATGATGCGAAAGTGATCCGCATCATGCCAAACACTCCGGCACGGGTGGGGGAGATCATGACCTCCGTCAGCCCCAATGAGAATGTCACAGAGGAAGAGGCCGCCATGGTCTGCCATCTCTTTGACGGCATGGGTAAGGCAGAGACAGTTCCGGAGGATCTGATCTCAGCGGTGATCGGAGCCAGTGGTTCCAGCCCGGCCTACACTTACATGTACATCCGAGGACTGGCACAGTCTGCGCAGGACGCCGGCATGACTGAGGAAAAGGCGCGGGTCTTTGCGGCACAGGCAGTTCTTGGCGCGGCGAAGATCGTCCTGGAAAGTGACCAGACCTTCGATGAGCTTATCGATGCGGTGTGCACTCCGGGAGGCGCGACCTACGAGGCGGTGACCTATCTGCGGGAGAATGGCATGGAAGAACTGGTGGCCAGGGGCGCCGGCGCCGCCATCGACAAAGCGAACCAAATGAGCAAAGAATAGAGAGCGAAGTTTATGACTTATGAAGAAAAGACGATATCGTCAGAATATAAATTCCGGGGCAAACTGATCAATGTCCGGGTGGATGTGGTGGACACGGTAGACGGCACCACTTCCATACGGGAGATAGTTGAGCATCCGGATGGAGTTGCGATCCTTGCCCTGAAGCCCGACGGCTCAGTGGTAATGGAGAAGCAGTTCCGCAAGGCAATGGAAGAGGACGTGTTCGAGCTTCCCGCCGGCAAAGTGGATCCCGGTGAGGATCCGGAGATCGCGGCGCTGCGGGAGCTGAGAGAAGAGACGGGATACCGGGCCGGGAAGATCCGGTATCTTACCAGAGCACTTCCGTCCGTGGGCTTTTCGAAAGAAGTGGTCCACCTCTATCTGTGCACAGAGCTTACGGCAGGGGAGACGGACCTGGATGAGAGTGAGGCCATCGATCTGGAGGAATTCCATATCGACACGTTATATGAGATGGTATTGAGGGGAGATATTGTTGATGCCAAGAGTCAGATCACGATCCTGATGGTAAAGGGTCTGATCGACAGGGGGGAACTGGCAGATTATCTGACTGAGTAAGGTGGAGAATAAGAATGGAAATTAATGGATTTTTGGATTATATCCAGACTACGAAGAAGGTTTCCCAGAACACGGTAGCGGCATACAAACAGGATATCCTCGCATTTCAGAAATTCCTGGAGCAGAATGGCGTGGCACGGTTCGAGGATGCATCCAACACCCAGGTGGTGGCGTACCTCATGGAGCTGAAGCAGACCGGCAAGTCCAAGGCTACGGTCAACCGTAAGCTCGCTTCCATCCGCGCGTTCTATCGGTATCTGATGAACCAGGGAGCCATCAAGGAGAACCCGACGGAGGGCATCAAGTCTCCGAAGATCTCCCGCAAGGGGATCTCATACATGTCCATCGAGGAGGTGGAGAGACTCCTGGAGACGCCGGATGACTCCATCAAGGGCAAGAGGGACAAAGCCATGCTGGAGGTCCTTTACGCCACCGGCATCCGTGTCAGCGAAGTGATCGAGCTGAAGGTATCCGATGTCAACCTGAATATGGGCTTTGTGAAATGCAACGGAAACCACGGACGGGCCAGGATCGTTCCCATGGGAGCTCCGGCACGCCGGGCCCTGCAGGTCTATCTGGACGAGAGCCGGCCGGCCCTCATCCGGGGACAGGAGGACAGCCCGGACAGTCCGCTGTTCGTCAACTATATGGGTGAGGTGTTCACCAGACAGGGCTTCTGGAAGATCCTGAAGCAGTACGGCAAGGCCTCCGGTCTGGAAGACCAGCTGACGCCGCAGACCCTTCGGAACTCCTTTGCCATGCATATGGTCCAGAACGGCATCGACATGAAGTCCCTGCAGGAGCTGATGGGACACGAAGACATCCTGGCCACCCAGGTATACTTCGAGAATATGAGAAACCGCATCAAGGATGTATACGACAAGACTCATCCGAGAGCATAACCTCCGAAATTTTTTTCAACAGGGAAGAAAAATCCCTTGCATCACTATTTTCCTTATGCTATAATAGTGCAGTATTACGGGCGTTCCGCTGAATGAGTACCGCAGAGCAGGTGCAGAAGAACATTGTAAGAACGTCTATGGAGGAAGGAGGATACAATCAGGATGAATGCTATAGATGCAATTACTCAGGATTACCTGAAGAATGACATTCCGGAATTTGGTGTTGGTGATACCGTAAGAGTACACATCAAGATCAAGGAAGGTAACAGAGAAAGAATCCAGAATTTCGAAGGATTCGTTCTGAAGCGTCAGAATGGCGGGATCAACGAGACCTTTACCGTCAGAAGAATTGCTTCCGGAGTAGGCGTTGAGAAGACTTTCCCGATCCACTCACCGTGGGTTGAGAAGATCGACGTGATCCGCAAGGGTGATGTCAGAAGAGCTAGACTTCACTACATGCGCGGCAGAACCGGTAAGGCTGCTAAGATCAAGTCCAAGGACGTACGTTAAGAAACACGTAAGGCTGTTGCTGATGCAACAGCCTTATTCATTAGTAGAGAAAGGAAAGCTATGAACACGATCAATTGGTATCCGGGACATATGAAGAAGACCAGAGAGCTGATCCGGGACAATCTGAAGATGGTGGATCTGGTGATCGAGGTCATCGACGCCAGGATCCCCCGTTCCAGCCGCAATCCCATCATCGATGAACTGGTGCAGGGAAAGCCCCGGATCATCGTACTGAATAAGAAGGATCTGGCGGATCCCAGAGAGAATCAGAAGTGGGTCGAGGCTTTGTCCGATGATACCACCCGGGCCATCTGCCTGAACTGCATGACCGGAGACGGGGTCAAGGGGCTCTTCAGCCTGCTGGCAGAAGAACAGAAGAGACAGCTTGCCGAGAAGGAGAAGCGTTCCCG
>CAMOGZ010000123.1 GCA_946614405.1 uncultured Eubacterium sp.
TCTTAGCGTCTCTCATCATTCTCTCAACCGGATAATCACAAGTGTATCCGTATCCACCGTGGAACTGGACGCACTTAGTCGTTACCTTCATAGCGGTCTCAGCAGCGAACAGCTTAGCCATTGCAGCGGCCTCACCGTAGGGCTGGTGAGCATCCTCGAGGAATGCAGCTCTGTAAACCAGCAGTCTTGCGGCTTCGATTCTGGTCTTCAGATCAGCCATCTCAAACTGCAGTGCCTGCATCTGGGACAGCTTCTTTCCGAACTGTTTTCTGGCCTTCATGTAATCTACGGTTACGTCGAACGCACCCTGTGCAATACCCAGAGCCTGGGAAGCGATTCCGATACGTCCGCCGTCCAGTGTGGACAGAGCAACCTTGAATCCATCGCCGATTTCACCCAGCAGTCTGTCCTTAGGAATTCTGCATCCCTGGAAGATCAGCTCGGTTGTGGAGGAAGCGTGGATACCCATCTTATCCTCAGTCTTACCAATGGAGAATCCCGGATCGCCCTTCTCTACGATGAAGGAACTGATTCCGCCGTGGGTTCCCTTTTTCTTATCAGTCATAGCCATAACTACGAAAGTATCAGCATAGCCACCGTTGGTGATGAATACCTTGGCACCGTCCAGTACCCACTCATCTCCGTCCAGGACCGCTCTGGTCTGCTGTCCACCAGCATCGGTTCCTGCGTTAGGCTCGGTCAGACCGAAAGCGCCCAGCTTACGTCCGGACAGCAGGTCCGGCAGATACTTCATCTTCTGCTCTTCTGTACCGTATGTATAGATCGGCCAGCAGCACAGGGAAGTGTGTGCAGATACGATAACTGCGGTGGATCCGCAAACTCTAGCCAGTTCTTCAACGGTGATAGCGTAAGAGATCTCATCTCCGCCAGCTCCGCCGTACTTGGTAGGGAACGGAATTCCCATCATGCCGAGCTCTGCCATCTTAGCAACAGTCTCTTCCGGGAATCTGTGCTCCTTGTCGATGTCGGCAGCCAATGGTTCAACTTCATTAGTAGCGAAGTCTCTTACCATTTTTCTTACGAATTCCTGTTCCTTCGTCAGTTGAAAGTTCATGTAAATGCCTCCTTAAATTATATTTAACGACCCCTCGTGTCCGAGAGTATTAAACCGAATAACGGTCACAGTAATGCCTGTATGCTAAATGTTTGATTTTTAACAAACAAAACACACCATATATAGTTAAACATGAATACGTTGATTTTGCAAGGTTTTTTTACTGAATTCTGCACATCGGTTCACCTGCAGACCAAGTGATGCGAAATCGAATCACTCCGCGCCGAAAATTTTCCATTTTGCGAGGTGCGCCCGCACAAAAAAAAGAAAATGCAGTCTCTACTGAAACTGCATTTATCTGCGATTAAATATTAAGGCGTATCTTCACGGCCAGCTCGGTTTACGCCTCTGCCCTGGCCTATGCCCGGATTTCTTTGATTTCTTCGGACTCCACGGCGGCCTTCACCAGGGCTTCCACATCCAGTCTGGACTCCGATGCCTCGATCTGCTGGAGTCTGGGCTTGGTGGTGGGATGCTTGGGCAGGAATACCGTGCAGCAGTCCTCGTAAGGCTCGATGGACTTTTCGTAAGTGCCGATCTCCTGGGCTTTGTCCATGATGTCGACTTTGTCCATGGCGATGAGGGGCCTCATGACGGGCATGCTGACGCAGGCGTCGGTGACCACCAGGGCCTCCGCGGTCTGGCTTGCAACCTGGCCCAGGTTCTCACCTGTGATGAGCATCATGCACTTGTTCTTTTTGGCGATCTCCTCGGCGATGCGCATCATAAAGCGCCGCACCAGGATGGTGGTCTCTTCCTCGGGGCAGTTCATGACGATCTGCTCCTGGATGGGCAGCAGGTTCACGATGTGCATGCGCATGCTGCCGCTGTAGGATGCCACGATGCCGGCCAGCTCCTCAACCTTCTGCTGGGCCCGGGGGCTGGTGTAAGGATAGCTGTGGAAGTGCATGGCCTCCAGCATCATGCCGCGCTTGGCCATCATCCACGCTGCCACGGGGCTGTCGATACCGCCGGAGAGCAGCACCATGCCTTTGCCGTTGGTACCCAGGGGCAGTCCGCCGAAGCCGGAGATCTTCTGGTCGTAGAGGTAGGTCCGGTCCTTCCGCAGGTCAACAAAGAGCCGCACGTCGGGGTTATGGACATCCACCTTCAGGACTTTGCACCCGATCAAAACCTTGGCGCCGATGATCCTTGCGATATCGGGAGATTTCACCGGGAAATTCTTGTCCGCACGCTTCGCTTCCACCTTGAAGGTTTTGATCCCGCGCTCCTTGATCTGTTTCATCATGAAGTCCACTGCAACGGGGCCGATCTCGTCCAGATTACTGGGCGCCTCCACGGCCTGGCTGATGGACGCCACGCCAAAGACCTTGGACGTGTTCCGGATGATCTGATCCGGGTCCACGGACTTGTCGGCATGGATGAAGATGAGGCCCTCGTGACGGCTGACGTTGATGCCGCCGGGGTTCCCCCACTTGCCCGGTTCGCCGATGCCCAAAGGCTGCAGGTTCTTCCGGATGCGCTCCACCAGAGCCTTCTCAAAATATGGCTTGTTCATTCCCTTCAGCGCTACCTCGCCGCAGCGCACGATGAAAATGTTCTGTTCGTTCATAATATTCTCCTTAATTCTTACCGGAAGCTGCCCAGTCGGCGGAAGCGTGTGACGGCTTTCGTCAGGCGGTCCAGTACGATATCCATTTCTTCGATGGTATTGTAGCGGCTGAAGCTGAAGCGGATGGCGCCTTCGATCTCTTTGGGCGAGAGGCCCATGGCCGCCAGCACGTGGCTCTGTCCCTTCTTGTTGGAGGAGCAGGCGGATCCGGTGGAAACGCAGATGCCGTCGGCCTCCAGTGTGTGCAGGATCACTTCGCCGCGGGTGCCCAGGAAGCTGACGTTCAGCACGGAAGGTACGCATTCCTCCGGGCTCTCCGGACTGTTGATGATGATGTCAGGGATGCCGTCTTTGATCCCCTCCAGCAGGTATTTTCGGGGAGCTTCCGGGCCGCAGCCCATGCAGGCTCGCTCCTGCTCCATCAGTTCCACAGCCTTTCCAAGGCCAGCGATGGCGGGAACGTTCTCGGTTCCGGAGCGCATGCCCCGTTCCTGTCCTCCTCCCACCAGGTATGCAGGAAGGTTCACGCCTTTCTTGATATACATGGCGCCGATTCCCTTCGGGCCGTGTATCTTGTGTCCGCTCATTGTTATGAAATCCGCGCCGATGCCGGCAAGGCCGATCTTTCCGAAGGCCTGGACGGCGTCGGTGTGAAAGAGGGCGCCCGCCGAGTGTGCGAGGCGGGCGGCGTCCGCCACCGGCATGATGGTTCCGGTCTCGTTGTTGACGGCCATCACGGATACCAGGATCGGGGTGTCCTCCGGGCTGCGTCCGGCTGTGGAAAGTTCCTCCTCCAGCTGGGCTTTGTTCAGGCGGCACTTATCGTCCACGCCGATGTAGGACACCTTGTATCCCCGGGTCTCCAGGACCTTGCAGGCCTCCAGCACGGCCGGGTGCTCCACTGCGGTGGTGATGATCTTCCGGCCCTGGTGCTTGCGGGTCTCCGCGACCCCGAACAAAACCGTATTATCCCCTTCTGTTCCGCAGGAGTTGAAGACGATCTCCTCAGGTGTCGCACCCAGGACCTTGGCCAGGATGCGGCGGGCGTCGGTGACCCGGTTCTGGGCCTGCAGTCCCATGGGATGCAGGGAAGAGGGATTGCCGAACTCTTCGCGGGCAAGCTGCGCCATCAGATCCGTGACTTCATCTGCCTGGCGGGTGGTGGCGCTGTTATCTAAATAGATCATGTCGTTCCTTTCAAATCATGGAAAGGACTGCATCGGTGGATGCAGTCCTGAACTCTTCTTATTTGGCGTAATCGATGGCGCGGGTCTCGCGGACCACGTTGACCTTGATCTGTCCCGGGTATTCCAGTTCAGACTCGATACGCTTGGAGATATCGCGGGCCAGCAGGGCGATGTCGTCGTCCTTGACTTCCTCCGGCTTGGCGATGATGCGGATCTCGCGGCCAGCCTGGATGGCGAAGGACTTGTCCACGCCCGGTGTGGTGTTTGCGATCTCCTCGAGCTTCTCCAGACGCTTGATGTAAACGTCCAGGGTCTCGCGGCGTGCGCCCGGTCTTGCTGCGGACAAAGCATCGGCGGCGGCGATCAGCACAGCCTCCATGCTCTTCGGTTCGTAATCACCGTGGTGAGCAGCCATACCGTTGATGACTGCATCGGATTCCTTGTATTTCTTCAGGATCTGAATACCGATATCAACGTGGGTACCCTCGTACTCGTGATCCAGTGCCTTACCGATGTCATGCAGCAGTCCTGCGCGCTTGGCAAGCTTGGAATCCAGTCCCAGTTCGCCGGCCATCAGGCCTGCCAGGTGGCTGACTTCCACGGAATGCTTCAGCACGTTCTGTCCGTAAGAAGTTCTGAAGTGCAGGCGGCCCAGGAGTTTCACCAGTTCCGGATGCAGGTTGTGGATGCCGGCCTCGAATGTGGCCTGCTCTCCCTCTGCCTTGATGGTCTGGTTGACTTCCTTCTGTGCCTTCTCCACCATTTCCTCGATCTTGGCCGGGTGGATACGTCCGTCTACGATGAGCTTCTCCAGCGCGATGCGGGCGACCTCACGGCGGACCGGATCGAATCCGGACACGATGACGGCTTCCGGTGTATCATCGATGATCAGGTCTACTCCGGTCAGAGTCTCGATGGCTCTGATGTTACGTCCTTCACGACCGATGATGCGGCCCTTCATGTCGTCGTTCGGC
>CAMOGZ010000124.1 GCA_946614405.1 uncultured Eubacterium sp.
TTACTGTGGAAAGTTCATTAAAAGGTCTGTCTCTTTCCGCAGACCTGATACATGTGATCATCTGAGATCACACAATTCACGGTCAAAAACCGGGAAAAGAGCTCTGCCAGATCATCCTCGTGCATCAGTCCGTGAGAGACCATGGACGCTGTTCCGCTGTGATGGTGGTCAATGGCGGAACGGCTCATCCCATGAGCGACCGTCAGGATGCCGTCCTCCTTCAGGAGACCGGACAAGTGACGGATCAGCTTCTCCGGATCGTGAAAATGGGGAAACGCGTTATAGCAGACGATCGCATCGTAGCGGTCCTGTTCATCAAACTCCTCTATATCGGAACAGATGACCCGGACCTGTTCGTAGAGACGGAATTTCTCCTGTGCGATCCTGATCATCTCAGGGGAGATATCCACTGCTGTCACGGAGCGGACTTCTCTGTTAAGATAATCGGGGATCAGGACGCCGGTCCCGGTGGCAACATCCAGGACATCGACTCCCGGACGGACGCCGGCATTGTCCAGGATCGTCGAGATTATGCCATCATCTCTTATGGTCGTTTCGTCCCACGAGGGCGCGAGACGGTCGAAAAACTGGATCACATCACTTTTAGTCATAGTTTCATACTCCCTTCTGTAAGGTTCAGATTATCCGATCCTCTTGGAGTCGGTGTCAGACAGATTCTTCTGCGGGTATTTCGGAAGATCTTGCCGGCCGGGATAACGCAGGGGGATCAGGTGAGACTTCATCAGGGAAACGATGATAGTCGGAATGAACACGAACTGGATCAGTGTGCCGGGCCAGGTCCCGATCAGATATCCTGATACCCATGCTGCCATGGAATAGGTCCCGCTGGTGAAGAGGAAGGCCCTCCCGATGCCTGCCGCAACACGCCCGATCACCACAGCGACGGTAAGAGAAATGTACAGATCTGCAAACACGCTTCCGGTACGGACGAAACGCATCAGGATGCCGCTTACCAGGCCGTACAGACCGAGTTCCAGCATCATGACCGGAAGGGTGGCCACAGGAGGCATACCCGTCAGGACGCAGGAAATAGCAGGGCCCGCCAGACCGGAGAGCAGCCCGTATGGAGCACCGCAGATGAGTCCGCACAGGAGGACGGGGATGTGCATCGGACTGAACACCGCGCCGGTCCCGATGGCGTGGAATGCCATGGGAAGAACGTAGCACAGGGCGATGCATACAGAGCAAATTACGGATTTCTTAACAGATGTCATCTGATACATGGATTACTCCTTTCTGATGATCTTTATAACATGTATACCAGTACGCAGACCGCAGCGCAGGATGCGATGATCTGCCATCCTGATTTCGTTAGGGGTTTCTTTTCCTTCCTGGTGCGTCCCTTCTCCCCGCGGTATCCTCTTGCTTCCATTGCCACAGACAGCTCGTCGGCTCTGCGGAATGCGGACAGAAACACAGGAAGCAGCAGCGGGAACAAAGCCATGATCCGATGGATCATCCTGGGACTTTCGAATCGGGCTCCCCGGGCGATCTGAGCCTTCTTGATGGTGTCGGCTTCGTCCATCAGCGTCGGAATGAACTGGATCGAGACCGAGAGGATCATCGCGACCTGATCCACAGGGACCTTCACGAAGCGGAGAGGGGAGATCAGATCATGCATTCCCTGCATCAGCGCCATGGGAGGTGTCGTTCTCGTAAGGGCGTTGGCCGTGACCAGCACCAGGAAAAGGCGGATAAGGATCCGGGCGCCCTGAAGGATCCCATCCATGGACAGATTGATGATCCCAAGATGATACAGAGGGTTCGATGATTGGGAAAACAGGGCGTTCAGGACGAATATGATCAGGAAAAACCATCTGAGCGGAAGGATCGTCCCTGCGATCAGATCCAGTTTGATGTCCGCAGCCAGAGCCAGGACAAGGACCAGACCAAAGAGAAGCCCGAAGCCTGCCCAGGAGTCGGCGAGACAGACAGCAGCGATCAGAAAGAGAAATCCGAAGAATTTCCCCTTGGGATCCATATTATGCAGGACAGAGTGCCCGGGTGTGTACTTTCCTGAATAGTTCATAGTTTCTTTCCGGTTATATCAACTAGTGCTCCGGAACGCCGGGAAGCGTCCGGAGGATCGCATCTTTCAAGTCGTTCTGACGGAAGACCCCCGGCGGGATCTCCCATCCGTCCTTTCTCAGCCTTGCGGCAAGATGAGCAGCCTGGCTGACCTCCAGTCCATGGTCATGCACCCATTCCACATCACAGAAAAGTTCCTCCGGGGTGGCGTCACGGATGATCCGTCCGGCCTCCAGCACGATGATGCGGTTTGCGTATTCCGCGAGACAGTCGGCGTTATGTGAGATCATGATGATCGTAGTTCCTTCTTCATTCCTGGCCCGAAGGAAGTCCATGAATCTTATCCGGCCCTCCGGATCCAGGCCTGCGATGGGTTCATCCAGAAGCAGATAGGCCGGCTTTACGGCCAGGATCCCTGCAATGGCCACCCTTCGGCGCTCCCCTCCGGAAAGGCCGAGGGGGGAGACGTCCTCGATGACGTCAGGGTCGAACCCCATGGAGGACAAAGCCCACCGGACCCGTTCTCTTTTCTCCTTCGGCTCAAGGGGAAGATGCCTCAGGCCGAAGGCGACATCCTTTCCGACGGTGGTCTCAAAGAGCTGACTCTCCGGATATTGGAAGACGACGCCGACGGAAGAACGCAGCCGCGAATAGTCGCAGGAGGATGAGAAAATATCCATTCCGTCAATGACCACACTGCCTTCGGAAGGAGTTATAAGGCCCGCGATGAGCTGCATCAGTGTGGACTTGCCGCATCCGGTCTGTCCCATGACGCCGACAAAATCGCCGGAATGAATGTCCAGACCGGCGCCTGAAAGAGCGCAGACCGGTTCCGTGCCTTCCGTATCGTAATTCTTGGTCAGATTCCTGATCTGTATCGACATAGCTTGATCACCTCAGTCCATTCAGCTTCGCAGCCAGATTCGCCAGATCCAGCGGAAGCTCAGGGATAGCCATTCCTGCAGAACGGAGTTCCTCCGCGAAACGGACCGCAAATGGAGGGAGCAGTCCGGAGCGCTTCAGCAGGTCTGTATCGGTTAGTATCTCGGAAGGGGTTCCATGAGCTATGATCGTGCCATGAGACATCAGGTAGATCGTATCGGCCCAAAGGGCCTCCTCCACGTAGTGAGTGACCATGACGATGGTTTTCCCTGCCGCATTCAGTTTCCGTACATGGTCCAGGACATCGCGTCTTCCGGCGGGATCCAGCATGGAGGTCACTTCATCCAGGATCAGGATGGGGGGATCCAGGGCCAGGACCCCGGCAAGGGCGAGCCTTTGCTTCTGTCCGCCGGACAGAGTGTGAGGCGATCTCTTCTCAAATCCGTCCAGTCCCACAAGTGAAAGAGCCTGAGAGACCCGGGCCGGGATCTCTTCCCTTGGCACCTGATAGTTCTCCAGCCCGAAGGCCACGTCCTCTTCGATGACAGAGGAGACAAACTGATTGTCCGGATTCTGGAAGACCATGCCGGCGCATCGCCGCATTGCCCAAACATTCTCCGGCAGAGATGCATCGATCCCGTTTACCGTCAGAGATCCGCTCTGCAATGGAAGCAGACCGTTAAAATGACGGCAAAGGGTGGACTTGCCGCATCCGTTCATGCCAAGTATCACCGCCATCTCACCAGGAGCGATGTCCAGAGAAACGTGATCCAGGACAATATCGGAACTATCCTGAAATGCGTATGAAAATACAATGTCTTTCGCGTGTATCATATTAACCATTATATGATTGGAATTGGGCACAAACAACCCCCCCTGGGGGTTGTTAACACGCCAGGGTTTGTTATACGATATTAAATGAATATACATATTAGGGAGAAGACTATGAATGATAATGTAAATAAGGCCATCGCCATGATCATGGATGAAATGGGCAAGGCGATCCTGGGGAAAACCGATGTACTGCAGAAAGTTTTTGCTGCGGTATTGGCGGAGGGAAATATATTACTTGATGATGTTCCGGGAACAGGCAAGACCACCATGGCCATCGCTCTCGGTAAAGTTCTGGGGCTGAGCTTCAACCGGATCCAGTTTACTCCGGATGTACTGCCCTCGGACATTGTCGGGTTTTCACTGTATGACAAGGAGACCGGCGGGTTCGTATACCAGCCCGGCGTCGTAAATCAGACGAACCTCCTGTTGGCGGATGAGATCAACCGAACATCCAGTAAAACACAGTCGGCGCTTCTGGAAGCGATGGAAGAGAAGCAGGTGACAGTGGACGGGAACAGTTATCCACTGCCCAAGCCTTTCCTGGTGATCGCAACACAGAACCAGGTGGGAGCCGCAGGAACTCAGCTGCTGCCTCATGCACAGCTGGACCGCTTCCTGATCCGTACCACCGTGGGATATCCGGATCATGAGACGCAGAAGTCCATCCTCCGGGGTCATCAGCTTGCTGATCCCATCGACAGCATTCGCCAGATCATTACCCTGGACAGCCTGCTGGTACTTCAGGATATCGCATCCAGGATCATACTCAGCGATGAGATCATCGATTACATCTCCAGGCTGGTGATCGCCACGAGAGAAAGCAACTATCTCACCCTGGGGATCAGCCCCAGAGGAGCTTTGGCACTGAGCCGTATGAGCAGGAGTATCGCCATGATGAAGGGCAGAGACTATGTGGTCCCGGAAGATGTGATCGGAGTCTTTACGGATGTCTGCGCCCACAGAGTGCTTCTCAGTCAGGCAGCCAGAAGCGAGAGACTCACTGAGGCGGAAGTGCTTCAGAGCATCGT
>CAMOGZ010000125.1 GCA_946614405.1 uncultured Eubacterium sp.
AAACTTCGGTAGATCTGGAAGAAACCGCTGCAGAACATTAAAAGCTCCCGACAATAACATAGGGCTGCACGTCATAAACGTGCAGCCCTGTTTGATTGCAAGGTTTGCTCTGTGAGAATCCACTCTGCAAGACTTTGTCCTGCGAGGATACCCCGCAAGGTTTTCCCGATTCGATTATTCCTTATGGAAGGACCAGCCGAAGTCCGGGCGCATGTTCCAGCTCTCTGCATCGGTGTGCAGCAGCTCGTGTGCGCGGTGGGACATGGGCTCTCCCAGGTATTCCTGGTAGGTCAGCTGAACGGTGGGGTTCTCGTGGGAGAAGCGGATCGGCTTGGAACTGTCGATGTTATACAGCTCGCCGCCGCGGATCTCTGCCATTTCGGTACCGTCGTGGATCGGCTGTCCGCCGCCGCCGGAGCATCCGCCGGGGCAGGCCATGATCTCAACAAAGTCATACTGGACCTCGCCGGATTCGATGGCTTCCAGGAGTTTGCGGGTGTTGGCCAGGCCGCTGGCAACCGCTACCTTCAGCTGAGCGCCGGCGATGGTGAAGGTGGACTCCTTCCAGCCGTTCATACCGCGGACGTTCTTGAATGCGTCTGCCGGCGGGTTCTGTCCGGTGACCAGGAAGTATGCGGAACGCAGGGCGGCTTCCATAACGCCGCCGGTAGCGCCGAAGATGACGCCTGCGCCGGTTCCTTCACCGAAGAACTCGTCGAACGGCATCTCCGGAAGATCTTCCGGGTTGATTCCGTCAGCTGTGATCAGGGTGTCCAGCTCACGGGTGGTCAGAACTACGTCTACATCTTTGAATCCGGTGTCATTGACTTCCGGAACATCGCACTCGTATTTCTTGGCGGTGCAGGGCATGATGGATACGGAATAGATATTTGCCGGATCGATGCCCAGTTTCTCTGCCATGTAGGTCTTAGCCAGTGCGCCGAACATCTGCTGCGGAGACTTTGCCGTAGACAGATTCGGTACGAACTGCGGGAACTCGCTCTTTACGAAACGCATCCAGCCCGGGCAGCAGGATGTGAACATGGGCCATCTGTGCTCGCCGCGCTCACCCAGTCTCTGGATCAGCTCGCTGCCTTCTTCCATGATGGTCATGTCAGCAGAATATACTGTGTCGAATACGTAATCAAATCCGATCTCCTTCAGGGCGGCAACCAGCTTGCCGGTAGTCTGCTCCACGCGGTGCAGGCCTACCTTCTCGCCCCAGGCTACACGGACGGCCGGTGCGAACTGGACCATGACCACCTTCTCGGGATCTGCCAGTGCATCCAGAACGTATTCTGTGTCGTTTCTTTCCTTCAGGGCGCCAACCGGGCAGTGGGTGATACACTGACCACACAGAGAGCAGTTGGCTTTGTCCATGGAGAGACCTTCCTTGACGCCGACGGTAGTACGCTCGGCGGTACCGATCATCTCCCAGATGCTCAGGCCCTGGATCTTATCGCAGACCTGGACGCAGCGCATGCACTTGATGCACTTGGAGGCGGTTCTTCTCAGAGGGAAGTCCCGGAGCCAGTTGTACTTGTCTGCAATATCATCATACTTCGGAGAGGAGATTCCCAGATCTCTGGCGATGGACTGCAGGGCGCAGTTTCCACTTCTGGTGCAGATGGCGCATTTGCAGTCGTGCTCGGACAGGATCAGACGAACGTTGGTCTTGCGGGCTGCACGAGCCTTGGGACTGTTGGTCAGGATCTCCATTCCTTCTACTACTTCTGTGTTGCAGGCGGAGACCAGTTTCTCCATGCCTACCAGCTCCACGCAGCAGACACGGCATGCGCCGATGTCATTCAGACCCTCCCAGTAGCACAGATGAGGGATCTCGATAGCTGCATCACGGGCTGCTTTCAGGATCGTCGTCCCTTCATGGACGGATAATTTAACTCCATTGATCGTGATGTTTACCATTTGATCTTCCTCCCTCCTCTGAATGCACCGAGGCTGTTGCGGTCACAACGCAGGCAGCGGTTTGCTTCCTGCAGAGCCTCTTCCAGCAGCAGTCCGTTCTCGAATCCGTCGAAGTCGCGGTTTCTCTCATCCGGGTAACGGGATGTCAGCTCGGATCTTCCGCACTTGACCTTATCTTCCAGTTCAGCATCGGGGATCTCCAGATCCAGCTTGATCTCATGGTTGTATCCAAGATAGTTATCGATGTTCGCAGCAGCGACCTTACCCTGTGCGATTGCGTTGATAACGGTGGAAGGTCCGGTAACACCGTCTCCTCCTGCGAAGACGCCTTCCATGCCGATGACCTTCATGGAGGCATCGGTGTTCAGTTTGCTCCACAGTACGGATACGCCGGCCTTCTCGAAGATCGTGGAATCGATCTCCTGACCGATGGCGGCAACAACGATGTCGCAAGGTACGACCTGCTCGTCCTTCAGACAGGATACGGACTTGGGACGTCCGGAGCTGTCGTATTCTCCAACCTTCTGGGGCTGCAGGATCAGAGCGGTTACATTACCCTCTTCATCGGACTCGATGCGCACCGGGGTACGCAGTTCCAGCAGACGGCATCCCTCTGCCACGGCACCTTCGATTTCCTCCGGCAGGGCGGTCATGTCCACTCTGCGGCGGCGGTATGCGATATCAACATGGGCAGCGCCCAGTCTCATTGCAGTTCTGGCTACGTCCATGGCAACGTTTCCGCCTCCGACGACAGCAACGCGCTTACCCTCGAAGTCTGGCATCTTGTCATCACCGATGGCGCGGAGCATCTCAACAGCAGAGTACACGCCGTTGCTCTCTTCGCCTTCGATTCCGATCATGCGGTAGTTATGAGCTCCGATGGCCACGTAAACGGCATCAAAGTCCTTGATCAGTTCCTTTACATCCTCCTCGCTGTCGATGTCAGCCTCCAGCTTCACATCCACTCCTGCGGACAGGATGGACTGAATATCCCACTCCAGTCTCTGACGGGGCAGACGATAGCTTGGGATACCATAGCGCAGCATTCCTCCCAGCTGCTTTCTCTTCTCGAAAATGGTGGGCTTGTGACCCATCAGTGCCAGGTAGTAGGCAGCTGTCAGACCACTGGGGCCTCCGCCTACGATGGCGATCTTCTTGCCGGTGTCATCCATCTTCTCCGGAATTGGAACAAAGTCGGAGCAGTGGTCTACAGCAAACATCTTAAGACCACGGATGTTGATGGGTGCATCCAGCAGGTTTCTTCTGCAGTGACCCTCGCAGGGGTGCTCGCAGATCAGTGCGCAGACTGTCGGGAACGGATTGTCCTTGCGGATCAGCTTGACCGCATCGTCGTAGCGGGCTTCCTTGACCAGGGCAATGTATCCCGGGATATCCACTTCTGCCGGGCACTTGGCGACACACGGGATAGAGTGTCTGGTGTCACGCAGATGGTCGGCACAGCGGCCTCTTTCAATATGGGAAATATAGTCGTCGCGGAAACTGCGGAGACCCTTCAGTACGATCTCAGCTGCTTCCGAACCGATGGCGCAGTCAGCAGAACACTTGATGGATTCCGCTGTCTTCTCCAGCAGTTCCAGATCCTTCATCTGGCTCTCATGGTTGATACTAAGGATGCTGTCGATGATGTTGATCATCTGATATACTCCTACACGGCAGGGCACACATTTACCGCAGGATTGTGCCTGACAGATGTGCAGGAAAGACAGGGACATGTCCACAGGACACTGGCTCGGCGGGCTGGCGATGATTCGCCGCTGCAGGTCGTCATAGAGACTCTCAACCAGTCTCTGGACCTGGTCTTTTTGTTTGAATTCTAATCTGCTCACTTGTTGTCCTCCATACTATTTCTGAGCGGGTGAAAGGTGTGGAATTCCAATGATTTCCACACCTGTTAGTTGACTTGCTAACTCCTCGGGCACATTGTAACATATCTCTATTGTGAAAGAAATAACAAAACGCAAAAAATCCTGTTTTTTTTCAAAAACAATCCAGTAACCATGCGGGTTTGAGGATTCCGTTCTTGCAATATTCTAACAATTCCCTTATTATAAAATTGTAAGTACAGGTTACAAATGGAGTTCGTTATGAAAGAAAAAGTATTTGAAGTTATCGAAGCCCAGTTTACTCTGGGAGAAGACTCCAGAATGGGTCGTCTCAGCAGCATCTACGACTGGTTCATGATTATTGTGATCTTTCTGAGCCTGCTCCCCCTGACCATCAAGGGAACCACCCCCCTCTACGATGCACTGGATTATATCACTGCAGTCATCTTCCTCATCGATTACATTCTTCGCTGGTGGACAGCCCCGCTGAAGGTGAAACGGGGAAAGGCCTCTTATTTCCTCTATCCACTCACACCTATGGCTATTCTGGACCTGTTGTCGATCCTGCCCACTGTCATCGGCCCCATGAGCTACACCTTCAAAGCCGTCCGTGTCCTTCGTCTGCTGCGTGCGATGAGAGTACTGCGAACCTTTAAACTCCTGCGCTATTCCAAGAGTCTGCATACGCTGAGCAACGTGGTCAACAGACAGCGGGAACCCCTCATGGCAGTGCTGTTCCTCCTGGTGGGCTACATCCTGGTCTCAGCACTGATCGTATTCAACGTGGAGCCGGACAGCTTCAAATCTTTCTTCGAAGCAGTCTACTGGGCTACGGTCTCTCTTACCACAGTGGGCTATGGAGACATCGCCCCGGTGACCCCTGTCGGTCGGGTAGTAACGGTGATCTCCTCCATCTTCGGCATCGTCATCGTGGCGCTGCCCTCGGGTATTATCACCGCCGGATACCTGGAGGAAATCGGCATGTATGCGAAGAAGGAGGACGCCA
>CAMOGZ010000126.1 GCA_946614405.1 uncultured Eubacterium sp.
GTTGTGGTCGCGGTTCTTGATGTCTGCCAGGTAGTCCAGGTACTCCTGCAGTTCATCCTTCTTGGTGTATGCAGTACCATAGATTCTGGTGAGCATCTTGTTATGCTCGTCTCCTCTCCAGTAAGCTCCGGAGCTGGAGGTGAGCTTGAAAGCCTTGATGGGCTTGGTGCTCATGATATGCGGTCCCGCACAAAGCTCAATGAAATCGCCCTGCTGATAGAAGGAGATCTCTTCTCCCTCCGGCAGATCCTCGATGAGCTCAACCTTATACGGCTCTTCGCGGTCTTTCATCAGCTGGATGGCCTCTTCTCTCGGCAGAGTGTAGTACTCCAGCTTCTCGCCCTTCTTGATGATCTTCTTCATCTCGGCCTCGATCTTGTCCAGGTCTTCTCTGGTGAGAGGCGGCATGTCGAAGTCATAGTAGAATCCGTTGGCGATGGAAGGTCCGATGGCAAGCTTGGCCTCCGGATAGAGGTGCTTGACGGCCTCTGCCAGGACGTGGGAGCAGGTGTGGCGATAAGCCTTCTTTCCTTCATCGGAATCGAAGGTCAGGATGTTTACGGTTGCATCCTTGTCCACTACGGTACGCAGGTCCACTGCCTTCCCGTCTACTTCGCCCATGCAGGCTACTCTTGCCAGACCATCGCTGATATCTCTTGCGATATCATAAACGGACATCGGCTGGTCATACTGTTTCTGACTTCCGTCTTTCAAAGTAATTAACATTCAATTTCCTCCTTTTCTGCGGAGAGACATATAAAAAGCCCCTTCCGCCAGCTGCTACTGTCAGAAGGGACGCATACTCTCGGTATTCGTGGTTCCACCCATCTTCCGGAGCCTATCGTCTCCGGCACTCATTATGGCTTGTAACGCGGCCAGCGGGCAGTATTGGTGCCACTCAGAGGTGGTCTTCAGGACGCTCCGGCTGAGATGATTCCACCATCCATCTCTCTCTGGTAAGCCTTCCGAACGAACTTACTCTCCTCGTCATCGTTTTACTTCTCACTATGATATCATTGTTACCACGATTTTTCAATGATAAACTTGGCTTCGGAAGAATTTTCTTAATGATTCAGCTCCTTCCGCAGCCTCTTCCACTCCGGGCAGATCTGGTCCATCAAAGCCCTGAACCGGGGGCCGTGGTCCGGCACTCTGGTGTGGGCCAGCTCGTGGAGGATCACATAGTCCAGGTACACCGGGTCCTTTCGCACAAGCTGAAGGTTCAGGGTAATGTCATGGGTCCGGGTGTTACAGCTGCCCCACCGGCTCTTCATATCCCGGATCCGCCAGTTGCGGCAGGACAGTCCCGACTGCTGCGACAGCACCGGCAGCCGCTCAGCGATGCGCCGGCGAAACTCCCGGCGAAGCCACCGGTCCACAACCTGCTCCTTCTGCTCCTCCCTATAGTCCGGGGGAATGGTGATCTCCAGGATCCCGCCGGCACAAAGCACACCGGCCCGGGCTCCATGATACACCACCACTCTCTGGTCCACTCCCCACAGGGGGAACCTTCCGCCGGTCACTAGTTCCGGTTCCTTCTTACGGGCACTGGCTTCCCGGACCTGGTCCTGCTTCTTCCGGATCCAGTCCTCCTTGTCCAGTACGAAGGCAGCGATCTGCTCCCTGCTTACAAACCGGGGCGCCCGTACCTCAAGATGACCGTCCGGCGGTCTCACGTACAGATACATTCTCTTGATATTTCTGCGGATGACCTCCACGGTCATCCCATTTATCTCTATGGTCATTCTTCCTCCATTCCTCCATCTCACTGTTATTGTATCGCATATTATTTCTATCCGTAAACCAAAAATATCCGCGAACGGATATTTTTGGTGTAGAGGTGAGTTCTGAAACCAGAACTCCCATATTTAATTTTTAATTGTAAGCGACGGGATCACCGGCGCCGTTAAACCAGTTGAAGTTCTCCGACCAGCGGCAGCGGATCACTGCGCCAGTGCACTGCACGGTACAGACCCATGACCCAGAATACCAGGACTGCCAGACTGATAACACCACCCAATGCGTGGCCGAAAAGCGGCATCGCAGCCAGGATTCCTCCGAAGGTCTTTAAAATATGTAAAATCAGTGACTGGTTGATATGCTGTCTGCTGAGAGGATCCTGCGGATCCCGGATCACCAGTGCTACGAACCATCCGATCCAGGTGATGTAGGAAATCACCGAAACATTTCTTGGATTCATAGTATTCATTTTTCTTCCCCCTTATCTCTTTGATGATATTATGATATACTGGATGGAGGCATCCCGCCATCGCAGGTTTCGCGGAAAACACCTCCCGAATACCGCAGAATTCGCGGGCAGCCGCCTGTATTGGATACTCATACCGGCAGATATGTGATCTGCCGTATACTTTAGAATACCGGCCCAGGCCGGCTTTGTGGATAGGAAGAGATTTATGACGGAACAAAAGACCAACCGCTATCGTCAGCTGAGAGATTCTCTTGGCTGGTCCCGCGAGCATGCCGCAAGTGAACTGGGCATGTCTGATGATAAACTGGAACGCATCGAGAACGGACGGCAGGCCCCGAACCCGCAGGATGTTCTGGCCATGTCAAGGGCATATCACAGCCCTCAGCTTTGCAATTACTACTGCAACCAGCAGTGTGAGATCGGCCGGCGCTACGTACCGGAAGTCCCGGATGCGGATCTCCCTGACATCATTGTCCGGCTGCTGAACTCGATTTACGAAGCCGAAGATACGAAAAAGGTCCTTGTCCGTATCACGGCAGACAGCCAGATCGACAAGGACGAGATTCCGGATCTGGTCCGGATCCAGAACACATTCGAAGAGCTTTCCATCATGATTGAAGCGCTGCAGCTATGTATCGAGCGAAAAATCGCTGACAGTGAGATCCCTGCGGATGAATATGAAGCTGCAAAAAATAAACTGGAGAAATTACTACCGTGAGCCAAAACACAGCAGTCGATATGAACATGCCCCAGCCGAGACTGGGAAAGAAAGGAATGATTGCGCTGATCACCATCTGCAACATGATCGCGCCTCTTTCCACAGATATGTATATGCCTGCCCTGCCCAGCATGGCAGCCTATTTTGATACCACGGATTCCATCATGAATATGACACTGGTGGGATTCTTTCTGTTCTTTGCCATCGGCATGCTGCTGTTCGGACCGGTGTCGGATAAGCTGGGACGCCGTCCCGTGCTGATGTTCGGCGTCACCTTCTACGGGCTGTCCTGCATCGGATGCGCCCTGTCTACCAACGTGTGGTTTTTGATCCTGATGCGGCTTCTGCAGGCCATCGGCGCCGGCTGCATGGTAGCGGTCACCACCGCTGTGGTAAAGGACCAGTTCACCGGCATGGCACAGAGCACAGTACTGTCCATCTCCCAGGTCTTCGGGGTTCTGGGGCCGGTGCTGGCGCCCCTGATCGGTGCGCAGATCTACCGGCTCTTCGGATGGCGTGCCACCTTCGTGGTACTGGCAGTCATGTCCGCTGTGATCCTGACACTGGTGGCACTGATGGCGGAGACTCTCCCCAAGGAACGACGCCTGACGGACAAACTCCTGCACACATTCCTTCGCCTGGGAGAGGTTCTGCAAAACCGCACCTTTACGGTTTTTCTGCTGGGTATGATCGCCATCCAGATCCCGATGATGGCCTACATCTCCTCCAGCTCATACATTTATCAGAATTACTTCGGGCTGTCCTCTACCATGTACAGTCTGTACTTTGCGGGAACTGCCGTATTCTCAGTCATGGGACCCATGATCTATGTCCTGCTCCGCAAGCGAAATGCCTACCACACCGCCTTCGGGGTCTTCGGCGTAGTCATTGCATCGGGCATCCTCCTGCTTTTGTTCGGGCACCGGCTGCCCATCACCTTCGCGGCAAGCTTCGCCCCCATCATGATGGCAGCGGCTGCATCCCGGCCCTTCACCACCACGATCCTACTGAACATGCAGAAGGAACACGCCGGCTCTGCGGCATCCCTGATCAATTTCTCCTTCACCCTGTCCGGTGCCATCGGCATGTTCCTGATCACCGGCGTGTGGACCGACTACATCATGGGGATCGCCGTCATGGGGATCATCACCGCAGTCTATGGACTCTCCGTCTGCGCCTTCCTCCGGAGAAAGCTGGGCAAAGATTCCCTCCATGTCATACGGTAAGAAAAAACGGGCACTAGGCCCGTTTTCCTATTCTGTCTCAGTCGTGTACTGATAATCGTAATCGTCGGTGTCCTCTTCATCATCCGCGAAGGCTATGACAAGATCCGGCGTCTCTTCGGACGCATTCCGGCACATCCGCCGCAGTGCGTCCATGTACCCGGTCATGGCGATATCCGCCTGCAGATAATTCGCAAAGGTGATCCGGGTCTCCGCCATCTCCGTCAGCATGTCGTGAAGGGCGTCCAGGTTATTTCCATAGTATTCCGGAAGTTCCAGTGCCTCGGCGATCCGCTGATGCAGGCGGTCCTTCGTCTCCACTCCCAGAAGATCGATCACATATTCTCTCATAATGCACCATCCTTGTCATACAGCTGTGTGAAATGCTCATAGTGATCTGCGGTATAGTAGATGTCCCCGTCATCGGAGAACACGATGCGCTTGGCGCCCCGCTTCTTCTTGCCCAGGGTGTCGATGTCGCACTCCCGGTACTCATCCTCTGACGGCAGATTTCCTTCGTAGTTTCCGTAGTAGTCTCCGCCGATGCACATCCCCTCAGCATAATCCTCCAGGGACCCTCC
>CAMOGZ010000127.1 GCA_946614405.1 uncultured Eubacterium sp.
ATGACCGTCTCGTTGGCCATGTTCAGCTTGATCTGCTGCTGGTTCAGCTGCCTCTGCACGATCAGCCAGGTAAACCAGATGAGGAACAGGGAGAGGATCGTCAGCATGTAGAACCGGAAGCCGCTCTGTTCATAGAGCTCGCCCTCCTTTACCAGATCGAACTTACGCTCCTCCAGCACCTTTTCTCCCGCACTGTCCAGGATGGCCAGATGGAAGGTGTAGGTCCCCGCAGGGAGATTCACGTAGGTGACATTGTTCAGATTGCTCTGGGGCACAATGGTCCATCGGGAATCATATCCCTCCAGGAAATAGCCCACATTGGGCTCCTGGATGGTGTAGTTCAGGATCTCGGGATTGAGTTCCACCCGTTCCACGCCCTGCCCTACGGTGATGGCACCGGTACGGTCCAGGGGCAGCTGCACGCCGTCCAGTTTCACAGAGGCAAGCTGCATGCGATAGGAACGGACTTCGCTGTTGTATTTTTCCACATCAATGATATAGACACCGGTGTCACAGGGCAGGAACAGCTCGCCGTTTCCGTTGTAATAGTTCCAGGAATTGGCTGTAAGGGAGGTGCCCAGTCCTCTGCGGGCGTCCAGAAGCTCCCATGCGATATCTCCGCCGGAGACCAGCTCATCCCGCTCCACCACATAAATGCCGGCGCTGGACATGACAAAGAGGGTATCCTCGTCCTTGACCCAGATGTCGTAATTGTTGAAATAAGGGAACTTGTCCAGGATCCGGATGGAGCCGTCCTGCTCCAGATAACAGAGGCTGTTGCTGGTGACGATGAACACGCCGTCGGACTTCGTATCCTTCACCGTGCGCAGGATCACGCCACTGCTCAGGCCGTCCTCCACCGTGATCATCCGGTCCACCTGTCCGTCCTTCAACACGGCCATGCCATCTCCGTCCGTGCCTGCCAGGATGGTTCCGTCCGATTGCTCGGTCAGCGTCAGGATCATGGAATTGATGAGTCCGTCCTCATTGCGGATGGTGCGCTCAATCTTATGATCCTTGATGTAACTGATGCCGGTATCTCCGGCTGCAAGGACGGTTCCATCCGACAGCTGTGTCACAACTCTGGCCTTGTTTCCGAAGCTCCCGCCCTCCGCATTATAGGTCCAGGACTCCCCGTCCGGCGCAAACTCCATCAATCCGTTTCCGTAAGTACATACCCAGAGATGATCCTGTTCATCCACATACATGCAGCGGATGCGTCTGCCGGAGAGTTCCTCCGTCCACTGGTTCCGGATCTGATCATGGCAGGACCGGTCCACGACATCCAGACCGTTGTCCGTGCCGATATAATAGTCTCCCTGCCAGAAGACAATGGTATTCACCACCTGCCGTTCCATGCCCACAGTGCTGTAGACATCCTTGAAGGGAGACTTGGACATCCGCAGGAGTCCCAGTCTGGAGGAAGTGAACCAGAGATTCCCCTGGTAGTCATAGAGCATATGGTCGATGGAATTGTTGAATTCGTTGGTGTTGATCCGGTGATAGCCCCTGGCATCGATATAAGACACCCCGCTGTCCGTAGAGATGAACAGGGTGCCGTCGCTCAGATAGTTCAGATTGTTGATGCTGATCACGTCCTCGCAGGTCTGCTTGCTCTTCTGCAACAGATCGTCATCGGACACATCAAAACTGTAGATATGATTGGTGGTGGTGCCCACCTGCAGATATCCGTCGGGGGCAAAGGCACAGCAGTTGAAGCTCTCTTCCTCATCCTGCAGCTGCATGGTGGCTTTGATCTCTCCGCCCCGCAGGAGGAACAGCCGGCCGTCATTGGTGACCACAGCCGCTCTGCCATCCACATCGGAGGAGATGCTGTCCGCATAATTGATCTCCTCCAGGGTGTTGGTCGCCTTCAGACCATTGTTCATCATCAGGACCTGAAGGCTGCTGGTCGTCCCCACATAGTAATAGCCGTCGGTTGCCCGGGTGATACACCGGACGGAATTGGAGGGCAGTCCGGTGGTCTGATCCAGCACGTTCACTACTTTTTCCCGGATCACGATGGACAGGCCGTTGTCGTTGGTCCCGATCCACAGACGTCCTTCCTCATCCACATAGAGGCAGTTCACGTTCCGCACGGATTCGTAATTGTCCACCCAGTGGAATTCCCGTCCGTTGTAACGATACAGACCCGCATAGGTACCGATCCAGAGCACACCGTCATTGGTCTGGGCAATGTCGTTTGCTTCTCCGCAGGGCAGTCCGTTGTTGCTGCTGTAGATGCTCTGCACATAGTCGTTGTAATCCACCGCTTCGGTCGCTGCCCGGGCCGGAAGGGGCATCAGAAGGGACGCCGTCAGCACCCCCAGCAAAAGCAGCATACTCTCAGGGGCATGTCCCTGTTGTACCGCTTTGTCATCCTCGCTGCTTTGCTGCAGGCGCCGGATCAGGATCAGGAGATACACCACACTGATGGTGAGAACCTTATCGAGAAATTCGATGGAGAGTTGCCCGAGAATACTGCACGCGACAACGGGCCAGTCCCGGATCCGGAGATAATTAAAGACGCCGTCTCCCCATTTGTTACCGGTATAGCCGCCGGAAAGGATCAGGTTCAGGGGAACCGATACCAGCAGAGCGGTCAGCATCACCAGGGAAGCAGCCTTCATGAATCCATAGAAACGATCGAACCAGTGGTTCTTTTTGGCGATTCCCACAATGGTGCCAAGCGCAATGCTGGTAATGGAGTACGCCACCGAGAGATGGTTGATCACTCCATAGGCCAGATTTCCTGTCAGCCCCACCAGTGCGCCGCACACAGGACCGCCCACATACGCGCACAGGACCGTCCCAAAGGAATCGCCCCATAGCGGCAGCTCCAGATGAACAGCCAGGAGCTTCCCACCCAGGTTCAGGCCTACACACAGGGCAACAAAAGCCACGATTCGCAGAGTTTTCCACTCTTTCATGAGATCCGCCTCCTCCCCATAAGAGGGATCAATCAGATTATAAATATTCAGCCACCTATAACTATAGCAAAATCACGCCATCCTGTAAAATATGGAAAAGTCGGTTTCATGCACTTCCCGAGCGGTTTTCACGCCCCTTCAGCCCTGAAAGCTGCCTCAACCTTTCTTCTCCTCTTTCCGGATGGCTTCCTGCATTGCCTCATTGGCTTCTTCATTCCAGACGGTTCTCTCCGGTCCGAGGGTTCCGTACATGGTATTCTCAAAGGAATAACTCATATTTCCGGTCTTGATCAAACGCTCATTTTCAACATCATCGCTAAATGTCCCAAGCCGGTCATATATTTCCTTTGTTATCTCATAGTCGTACTGTTCACGGCCCTCTCTGCTGGTGTACATGATCTCCGCGAAATATCTCCTGGTGTCGGGATCATAATAAGCCGTCCAGTTGTTGCCCTTCTTCTTCGTCTTCATCCCGTACCCCCTTTCGTTTCTTTCTTCCGGTGTTCAAATAAAAGCCCCCTGGTTTCCCCAAAATTGTACCATCACCAGGGGGCTCATAGAAAGAAAAATCTGCAGAACTGCATGATCGAAAAAATGCTTCAAAGCTCAGTCCATATTTTTCAGCGCCACATCCAACGGGATCCTGCGGATCCTGAGGAAATCGACGACGGATACCGCCATGTACCCCAGAAGAAGATACGCCATGGACAGGAACATGGAGGACTGTCTCATATAGAAGGCAAAATATCCATCCATCCGGAGCATAAAGATCCGGAAGATCCGGATCATCAAAAGGTAACCGGCCACAAATCCGATCCCCGTGCACAGGATCACCACCAGGGCCGTGGGAAGGATATAGAGGGACCCGATCTCACGGTTCTGAAAGCCCAGGATCTTTACCATGGAGATGGCGGACTCGTTCCGCTCGATGATGATCTTGGCCAGCAGATAAATGAGGGCTGCAGCCAGGATCGTGAGCACATATTTGAACAGGCTCACAATGCCGCCAATGGAATGCTGCAGCTGCCTGGTGACCTTGGTGATATCCTCCGCGGTGATCACCGTGGCGATCTGTTGCTCATCGATATCCGTGATCTCCTCCCGGGAGAAGAATCCGGAGAATTCTCCCTCCTTCTTCTCAAAGACCCGGTTGAATTCCTCCATATTCAGGAACAGCGCAATCCCTCCATCGTAGTCCACGGTCCCATCCACCGTAAATGCATAGGATCGGTTCTCGTATTCCGCCTTAAGGGTGATCTCATCCCCCACCTTCAGCCCGAATTTTTTCTGGAAGGCGGTAGAGACCAGGCCATGTCCTTCCGGCAGATCCGCAGGAAGGTCCACGTATGTGCTGCCATGAACAATGCCGTAAACGGTCACGCTCTCATCCCCGCCGCTGCCCATGCCGGAACGGACGGAATCCTTTCTTGCCTTCGGGTAAAGCAATGTCTCGTATCCGAAGGGCTCCGCACTGCTCCCGGCGGTTTCTATGACATTACCGTCAGAATCCTTGTATCCCATCAGCATGTACTGGTAAGGCGAAAAAACCATGTCGGAAGCGATTTCCCCGTAGTGATTCAGGGAATCCGGCAGCCCGAAGGCAAAGCACATCATCAGCTCGATGAAGATGACGCCAAAGATCAGCACCAGATAATTCGGCATATTCTGGAACAGGATCCGCAGACGGAACCGTCCCAGGAAGGACCAGGAGGGAAGCCGCCTTGCTTTGGTGCGCTTCGAGCGGGACAGATCATGCCGCAGGAACCGCAGGGGACTGAGCTGCAGCTTTCGGATG
>CAMOGZ010000128.1 GCA_946614405.1 uncultured Eubacterium sp.
GGGACGTGAACGAGAAGGAGATGACTTTCGACATCGATTACAGGCCCCATCCGGTCCAGGATGACGCCCCGGTGCAAAGGCAGGCGGATCCCGGGAACGCAGCAGGAGCAGAAGCTCCGGCAGGGGATGGCTGGACCCACCGGTTCCGCATCCTGAATGAAAGCGTATTCAACGTCTACAATGTGCTGGCGGCAGTGTCCTATCTGAGCGAGCTGGGGTACGCGCCGGAAAGGATCGACCAGCTTTTGCAGAAGACAGAGATCGTCAAGAGCCGTTTCCAGGTGGAGAAGACGGGGGGATACAGTGTCATCAAACAGATGTCCAAGGACAGGAACGCCCTGGGTTCCTCCAGAGCCTTTGACTATGTCTCCGGCCTGCCCGGAGATAAGGAACTGATCCTGATGATGAACAATCTGAGCGACGCGGCGGTCTGGTCGGAGAACACCTGCTGGCTGTACGACTGCGACTTTGAATTCCTCAACAAGGACAACATCCGGAACATCATCGTCACCGGACCCCGGGCCAAGGACTACTATCTGCGGCTGAAGATGGCAGGCATCGATGATGACCGCATTTCCTTCGTGCACGACGAGATCGATGCTCCGGGAGCACTGCGTCTCTACGAGGGCGAGAGCATCTATGTTCTCTACGGCACCGATTCCATTGACCTGGCGGACCAGGTGGTTGCCCGGGTCAAAGAAGTGATCAGCCAGCGGACCAAGGATGCTCCGGCGGCAGAAAGGGGGACAGCGCAGTGAAGATCGAAATCCTGTATCCGGAGATCTGCAATCTTTACGGAGATCTGGCAAATATCCGCTACCTGAAGGAATGCCTTCCCGACGCGGAAGTGATTCGTACCTCTCTGCAGAGCCGGCCCCGGTTCACAGAGGAAGCGGTGGACCTGGTCTATATGGGGACCACCACGGAGAACGGACAGCAGCTGGCGCTGGAACAGCTCAGATTCCTGCGGGAGCCTATTTTCGAACGCATTGAGGCGGGAGGGAATTTCCTGGTCACAGGCAATGCCATGGAGCTGTTCGGAGAACGGATCGAGGAAGACGGCGTGGAGGTCCTGCGGGGCCTGGGCCTGTTCCCGGGCGTTGCCAGACGGTCCTCCATCAACCGGTTCAACAGCCTTTTCCTGGGGACGTTCGATCCCTCCGCAGGCTCTTCAGATGCTCCATCCGCAAAGGCAGGCGGGGGCGAAGAAACGATCCGCGTGGTGGGATTCAAGAGCCAGTTCGGGCACATGTACGGAACCGACGGGGATCACGGCCTGGATGATCTGGCCCTCTTCGTTCCCGAACGGGGACCGGGCATGAACCGGTATGCCGCGGGAGAGGGGATCCGGATCAAGAACTTCATGGCCACCTACGTGATCGGACCCCTGCTGATCCTGAATCCTCCATTTACCAAATGGTTTATCGAAAACCGGCTGGGGGTATCCATTCCCCATCTGGCCTATGAGGACGCCGCCATGGATTCCTACAATACCCGGGTGGCGGAGTATTCCGATCCCGACACGGGGCTCTATTACTGGGGCGGGACCACAGAGCGGTGGACCTGACCGGGACACCGGACAAAACAATCAAATACATCAAAAATAGAATAAAAGCAGATATTTCTATCTGCTTCTTTTCTTGAGACTTTATTGCCATTGGGGGTTCGGGCTATTCGGCAGATTCAGCATCTGCTTCAGCCGCTTTTTGGGCCAGTACTTTCTCATATTCGTCAAAAATGGCGTCTCTGATTTTGTTCCTGGTTTCCGAAACCAGGGGATGGGCGATGTCACGGAAGTCACCCTCGCTCATCTTTCTGCTCGGCATTGCGATGAAGAGACCGTTCTGGCCTTCGATAATCTTGATGTCGTGCACGACGAACTCGTCGTCAAATGTGATGGATACGATGGCTTTCATCTTGCCTTCATCGTTTACCTTGCGGATTCTTACGTCGGTAATGTTCATGTACTGTACCGCCTTTCCCGCCAGATAATTATATACAAAGATTATACACTAACTCGGTAGGGTTAACAAGCGAAATACGCAAAAAAACTAGCGGACCGATGTTCATCGGCCGGTCGTATGAAAGAGCAGAATGAGCAGGCAGGAAGCACTTTTTTTGCATTCCATGAAGCAGGGCATTCCCACGGGAACAGAAAGTGTGGTATACTGTTATCCGAAATTGGGAGGACTGCAAAACATGAATTTGTCTGAATATAGAAATATACACTGCATCGGGATCGGAGGCATCGGATTATCCGGCATTGCGGAGATCCTTCTTTCAAGAGGTCATCATGTGACCGGATCCGACATGCGGGAAAGTGATATTACGGAAAAACTGATCGGCGACGGCGCGCGCATTTACCTGGGACACCAGGCGAAGAACGTTGAGGGCGCCGATCTTGTTGTATATACAGTGGCTGTGGGGGATGACAACCCGGAGCTGGCCAGAGCGAAAGAGCTGGGAATCCCCACCATCACCAGAGCCCAGGCCCTGGGAGCCCTGATGGAGGAGTACGACAGCAGCATCGCCATTTCCGGAACCCACGGAAAGACCACGACCACGGCCATGATCGCCCTGGTGCTGAAGAATGCCGGAAAGGATCCCACCATTTCTGTGGGAGGCAATCTGGATGAGATCGGCGGCAATTTCTATGTGGGAGGCATGGATTACTTCGTCACGGAGGCCTGTGAGTACCGTGACAGCTTCCTGGAACTGAAGCCCAACATCGAGATCATCCTCAACATCGACTCGGATCATCTGGATTATTTCAAGGACGTGGATCATATCGCCAGGTCCTTTGACCGTTTTGCCAAGCTGGTGCCGGACAAGGGCACGGTGATCGCCTATGATGCCAACCCCTTCGTCCGCAGCGTCATCCAGGGGCTGCCCAACGCGGTGACCTTCGGCTTCAGCGCTGACAGCGATTATTATGCCACGGACATTTCCTTTGACAACGAAGGCATGCCCGGTTTTGATGTGAACCACGGGGGGCAGAAGCTCTGCCGCATCGATCTGAGCGTTCCCGGGGAGCACAACATTCTCAACTCCCTGGCGGCCTTTGCCTGCTGTCATATCCTGGGCATCGATGTGGACAGCATCGTATCCACCCTGCACGAATACCGGGGGATCCACCGCCGCTTCGACGTGCTGGGAAAGATCTCCGGCGACATCCGCATCATCGATGACTATGCCCATCATCCCACAGAGATCAAGGCCACGCTGGCAGCGATCCGCAACATGAAGCATCGCCGGCTCTGGTGCCTGTTCCAGCCCCACACCTATACCCGGACCCTTGCCCTGCTGGATGAATTCGCCGGCAGCTTTGACGACGCGGACAAGGTGGTGCTGGCAGAGATCTACGCAGCCAGAGAGAAGAACATCTATAAGATCAGTTCCAAGACACTGATGAACCGGATCCTGGAGCGTGATCCGGACAAGGACGTCTATTATTTCAAGAACTTTGAAGACATCGCGAATTTCGTATATGACAATGCCCAGGAAGGGGATCTCATTCTGACCATGGGCGCGGGAGACATCTACCGGGTGGGTGAGATGATCCTGGAGCGCGACAAATAAAACATATCAACTAAAGGAGAGGCTTTTACCATTACACATTCAGCAAAGGAGAATCCAATGAAAAACGGCGTATTCAGTAACTACAAGATTTTTGCGGCAAATTCGCATCCGGAACTTGCTGAAGAGATTTCCTCCATCATCGGGAAACCTCTGGGCGACGCGAAGGTGTCAAAGTTCAGTGACGGCGAGATTTCCGTAAGTCTGGGGGAATCGGTGCGCGGCTGCGATTGCTTCATCATCCAGTCCACCTGCAGCCCGGTCAATGACAATCTCATGGAACTGCTGATCATGATCGATGCCATGAAGAGAGCATCCGCGGGACGGATCAGCGCTGTCATGCCATACTATGGCTATGCCAGACAGGATCGTAAGGCCAAGGCAAGAGACCCGATCACAGCCAAGCTGGTGGCGGATATGCTGGTGGCAGCCGGCGCGGACCGCGTGGTCACTATGGATCTGCATGCCGCTCAGATCCAGGGCTATTTCACCATCCCGGTGGATCACCTGGTAGGCCTGCCTTTGCTGGGGAAATACTTCGCGGAGAACAAGATGGATGACCTGGTGGTCGTTTCCCCGGACCACGGCAGCGTACCCCGGGCCAGAAACATGGCAGAGCCTCTGGGATGCCCCATCGCCATCGTTGACAAGCGTCGGCCGGAACCCAACAAGAGCGAGATCATGAACATCATCGGTGACATCGAAGGCAAGAACTGCATTCTGGTGGACGACATGATCGATACCGCGGGCACCATCACCAACGCCGCCAACGCCCTGAAGGATCTGGGCGCCAAGAGCGTACGTGCGTGCGCGACCCACGCAGTCCTGTCCGGACCGGCCATCCAGCGCATCGAGGATTCCGCCATCGAGGAACTGGTGCTGCTCAATACCATGCCGATCCCGAAGGAAAAAATGCTGGATAAGATGAAAGTCCTCTCCGTCGGACCGCTGTTCGCAGAAGCCATCTACCGCATCCATACCAACGGTTCCATCAGCAAGCTGTTCGTCTGATGCCCGGCATATATATCGTTGCAGGCCTGGGAAACCCGGGCCGGGAATATGAGAAAACAAGGCACAACATGGGATTCCGGGTCATCGACCGGCTAGCCGATCAGACCG
>CAMOGZ010000129.1 GCA_946614405.1 uncultured Eubacterium sp.
GTCCACGATCTTGTTGATGGTCTTTCCTCCCGGTCCGATGACGATGCGGATCTTATCCGGATCGATGCGCATGGAGATGCAGCGCGGTGCCCACTTGGACAGTTCCGGACGAGGTTCTGCGATCTCTTCCTTCATGATGTCCATGATGTGCATTCTGCCCTCACGAGCCTGCTTCAGAGCCTGCTCCAGGATCTCTCTGGAAAGTCCGTGGACCTTGATGTCCATCTGGATGGCAGTAACACCGACTTCTGTTCCGGTTACCTTGAAGTCCATGTCTCCCATGAAGTCTTCCATACCCTGGATATCAGACAGGATGGCCATCTTGGAGGAACCGTCCTCCTCAACGCGCTCGATCAGTCCCATGGCGATACCGGCAACCGGTCTCTTGATGGGAACGCCTGCGTCCATCAGTGCCAGGCAGGAACCACAGGTGGATGCCATGGAGGTGGATCCGTTGGAGGACAGGATGTCCGATACCACGCGGATTGCATATGGGAACTCTTCCTTGCTGGGCAGCACCGGAAGCAGAGCGCGCTCAGCCAGTGCACCGTGACCGATCTCACGACGTCCTGGGCTGCGTGGCGGCTTGGGCTCTCCGGTGGAGTAACCCGGGAAGTTGTAATGATGCATATATCTCTTCTCTGTCTGCTCGGTCAGACCGTCGATGCGCTGAACCTCAGACAGCGGAGCCAGTGTGCAGGAAGACAGAGCCTGAGTCTGGCCTCTCTTGAACAGACCGGTACCGTGTACTCTCGGCAGTAATCCGGTCTCTGCCCATACCGGACGGATCTCATCCAGCTTACGGTTGTCCACACGGATACCCTCATCCAGTACCATGGCGCGCATGCACTCCTTGGTGATGGTGAACAGCAGGTTTGCGATGTCCTTCTCACAGTCTGGGAACTCTTCTGCGAAGTGCTCCTGAGTCTCTACTTCTACTGCATCCATATTGTCCAGACGTTCCATCTTGTCCGGAGTATGAACTGCTTCTCTCATCTTATCAACAGCGAATGCTCTGACAGCCTCCTCAAGCTCTTCTGCCGGCTTGATCAGGTTGACGTCCATCTTCGGCTTGCCTACTTCAGCGATGACCTCATCGATGAAAGCGACCAGCTTCTGGATCTCTGCATGTCCGAAGAAGATGGCATCCAGCATGTCAGCTTCCGGTACCTCGTTGGCGCCGGCTTCTACCATCATGATGGCTTCCTTGGTTCCGGCAACGGTCAGGTTGATGTCGGAGACCTCTCTCTGTGCCAGAGTCGGGTTGATGACGAAGTTACCGTCAACACGGCCTACGCGGACTGAACCGGTGGGGCCGTCCCATGGAATATCAGAAATTGCCAGGGCAACGGAAGATCCGATCATTGCCATGATATCCGTCTCACAGTCCGGATCAACGGACATAACGGTGGCAACTACGCTGACGTCGTTGTAGAATCCCTTCGGGAACAGCGGACGCAGCGGACGGTCCATCAGTCTGCAGGACAGGATCGCCTTCTCACTGGGTCTTCCCTCTCTGCGGATGAATCCACCAGGGATCTTGCCCGCAGCATACATTCTCTCTTCGTAGTCACAGGTCAGGGGGAAGAAATCTGCTCCTTCCTTGGGTTCCTTGGATGCGCATACGGTGACGTTAACTACGGAATCTCCGTATCTTACCATGACCTGTCCATTTGCCTGTTCGCAGACCTTGCCGATCTCCAGCTGAAGCAGTCTGCCGCCCAGGGCCATTTTAAATGTTCTGTAATCTGTAAATCTTGCCATTTCGAATAAACAACTCCTTCCTGTTTATTTCCTCTTCTTGCTAGCGGATGGCTCCGCACTTCCTGCGCCGCAGGGGCGCCTCGGGGGCGAAAATACATTCACTCCCTATACAAAAACTTGGCGGGGAGATATCCCCGCCAAAAGTTTTCCAAAAATTACTTTCTCAATCCCAAACGAGAGATCAGGCTTCTGTATCTTTCGATGTCCTTGTCCTTCAGGTATCCCAGCAGGTTTCTTCTCTTACCTACCATCTTCAGCAGACCTCTTCTGGAGTGATGGTCGTGCTTGTGCTCCTTCAGGTGCTCGTTCAGCTCATTGATGCGGTATGTCAGGATCGCAACCTGGACTTCCGGAGAACCGGTATCGCCTTCCTTGGTAGCATATTCCTGCATGATTTCCTGTTTCTTTTCCTTTGTGATCATTGTTAAATCTCCTTTTCTGTTATTCGCCTCTTCTGAGTCGCCGCCGGAGTAGCATGCAACTAAGAAAGAGGTAGTCTTACCGAGTCAGTATTCTATCACAGAACCTGACACAATGCAAGCAAAATTAATAGCGATAATCATAAACACGGGTAGACTTCTTCTCACTTCTTGGAAGATCCCCGATCTCCACGGCCATAGGCACGATGCCGATGTTGATCATGGATTTGAAATGTTCCTTCACCCTCTTCTCCAGGTCCTTCCGCTCCTCCTTTGGAACAGCGGTCTCGAAGAATACGGTGACCTTGTCCTTTCCGTTCTGGTGGTCGATGAAGACCTGATACTCGCTGCTGGTGCCCTCCACCTGCTTCAGCACGTCCTCGATCTGTCCCGGGAACATGTTGACGCCGTGGACTTTGACCATGTCATCGGTGCGTCCCAGGATGACGTCGATCCGCGGAAGATGACGGCCGCATGGGCAGGGTTCATTCTCCGGAATGATCCGGGTCAGGTCGTGGGTGCGGTAACGGATCAGCGGTGCACCTTCCTTCTGCAGGGTGGTGATGACCAGCTCGCCCAACTCCCCATCCGGCAGGACCTCTCCGGTCTTGGGATCGATGATCTCGAAGTAGAGATAATCGTCAAAGTAGTGCATGCCGGTGTTGTATTCGCAGTTGATGGCGATGCCCGGTCCGTAGACTTCCGTCAGGCCGTAGATATCATAGAGTTCCACGCCCAGCTCGTTGGCAATGCGGGCACGCATCTTCTCGCCCCAGCGCTCGGAACCGATGACGCCCTTCTTCAGGTGGATCTTCTTGCGGACGCCCCGCTTCTCGATCTCCTCTGCCAGAAGCAGCGCATAGGATGAAGTGGCGCACAGTACGGTGGATTCCATGTCCTGCATGAACTGGATCTGCTTGGCGGTGTTTCCCGGTCCCATGGGTACGGCCATGGCGCCCAGTTTCTCAGCGCCCAGCTGGAATCCGATCCCCGCAGTCCAAAGGCCATAGCCCGGAGTGATCTGGATCCGGTCTTTGGGAGTGATCCCTGCGATCTCATAGCAGCGCTTGAACAGCTCCGCCCAGTCCTCCACGTCCTTCTTGGTGTAAGGAATGATCACCGGTGTTCCGGTGGTGCCGCTGGAAGAGTGGATCCGCACGATCTCCTCGTCCGGAACCGCTGCCAGTCCCAGAGGATAAGCATCCCGCAGGTCCGCCTTCTCCGAGAACGGTAATTTCTCAAAGTCTTCCTTGCTGTTGATGGAGTCCGGATCGATGCCCTCCAGTTTATGGGCATAGAACCCGTCCGCAGCCAGAACTCTCTTCAGCTGGTATTTGATCTGATTTAAAGTATATTCATTCATACTCATATCCTAACCCTCACTGATCACTTCTGCGCCAAGACTCAGCGCCTTCACATTCATATCCACTAATTGGGGCTTCAGCCGCATGGACAGTGCCGCTTCCATGTCGGAAAGAGACAGTCCCATGGCGCCGGTTTCTGCCATGGCGCCCACCAGTGCCACATTCAGCACCTTCGGCGAACCCACTTCGCGGCAGATTGCATCCCCATCCACAACATAACACTTATTTACATTTTTCGCAAGATAGGAAATGGCATCCTCTCCCCGGTATCCGCTCTGTCCCAGAGACGCCGTCACGGGACGGACCTCTCTTCTGCAGACGATCACGACGCCGTCCTGCTTCAGATAAGGGAGATTCCGGGCGGCTTCTCCCGGTTCAAATCCGATGAGGATGTCCGCTTCCCCCTGGGGGATCAGCGGTGATACGCCCTTCTCCTCCGGGTCCTCGCCGATGCGCACGTGGCTCACCACGCATCCTCCCCGCTGGGCCATACCGATGGTCTCGGCAGTCCGGGCGTCCAGGTCCCGGTTCATGGCTGCCGCCGCGATGATGCGGGATGCCAGGACGGTTCCCTGTCCTCCGACTCCGCACAAAAGACAATTCTTCATGCCTTCACCTCCACTCTGATGCAGTCTGCCGGGCAGATCTGAGTACAAAGCCCACAACCCGTGCAAAGGCCCGGATCGATGCAGGCTTTCTCATCCTTGGTTATGATCGCCGGACATCCGATCTCCTGAATGCAGTTCATGCATCCCAGACAGCTGTCCGGGTCCACAGAGGCCGTGCCGGTGGGCTTTGTGACGGCGATGCAGGGCGACTTGAAGATGATCGCCTTGACCCCGGGTTTTCCCATGGCGTCCTTCACAGCCTGCTCCGAGGCGGCAAGGTCCAGAGGATCCACCGTGCACACGCTGGCAACGCCGATCCCCTCCAGGACTTTGGCGATGTCCACAGGCTTCACGTTCTCACCCATCATGGTCCTTCCCATTCCCGGGTGAGGCTGATGGCCGGTCATGGCGGTGGTGGAATTATCCAGCACGCAGACGATGAGATCTGACTGATTATATACGGCGTTCACTACGCCGGTGATCCCGCTGGCAAAGAAGGTAGAGTCCCCCACGAAGGAG
>CAMOGZ010000130.1 GCA_946614405.1 uncultured Eubacterium sp.
TATGCCGGGAGTCGATTGATACGCTACGGTTGTCTCCCAGGACGAAGATCCGCTCATCGGGCACCTGGTACGGGAAGTCGATGTCCGGCTCGCCGAAGGCCTTCTCATTCAGGTAGGGCTCCTCGATCTTCTGCTGATTTACGTAGACGTTACCTTCCAGGTCGATGTCCACCCAATCGCCGGAGTTGGCGATGACGCGCTTCACCAGAATATTATTGTTATAATAGAAGGCGACGATGTCACCCGTCTCGAACTTGGCACCCTTCAGGGAGACCACCAGATCTCCGCTCACCAGTGTGGCGTTCATGGACTGTCCGTAGATCCGGAGCACCGGCAGGAACAGCATGGCCACCAGGATGGAGATCGCTGCCACCACGATCAGGATGTTGGTGGTGCTGACGATGGACTGTCTCAGCCGGCTGCGGTAGGAGACCTTGTCATAGGCCGCCTGGATCACTGCAGTTTCCGGCAGTTCCTCCGGGGTGATGGTCGTCACGTTCTTCTGACGATCATTCCTCATGTTGCCTCCTGATGTTGTAGAGATAGATCTTGGCTGCCTTCTCCGCTTCCTCGAAGATCTTGGTCACGGCCAGGGACGCCTCTGCGATGGAGCCGATCTGGCTGAACTGGAAGTTGTGATCTGCCAGCTGCTTCTCCAGGTCGTAGACCTGTGCCCGCAGGCGGTCGATCTCCTTGCCCTGGGCAAGCATGATCTCCAGCAGTTCCTTCTTCTTCAGGCGGGAGAGGTCCAGAGGTTCGCTGTCTTCCGTGAGCTTGACCTCTTTCTTCTTCTTACGGCCACGGGGGCGCTTCTTCTTCGGCTCCGGCTCGGCCTTCACCTCAGGCTCCGGCGCAGTTTCCGTCTCCGGTTCAGCCACCTGCTCGGGCTCGACGGCCGGTTCCGGTTCGGAGACCGGTTCAGGTTCCATGTCAGGCTCCGGTGTCCCGATCTGTGCAGCATCCGGTCCGGACGCCGCAGCATCTGCAGCGGGCTCCGCCACCTCGCCTGCCAGTGCAGACTCAGAAGCCTCCGCAGTTACCTCTGTCTCTGTGGATTCAATTGTATCTTTGATTTCTTGTGGATTCATTTCCATTCCCTATACAAGAGCAGAAGCACATACTCTGCGCTGTTTTAAAGACAACAACACAAAGGTACGATTATTCTCAACCTCTGTTCTATTAAATCATCACGTATATTGGGAACATGCCGAATGGCAAGGACCCTTCTAATATCCTCAAACACACACTATCGTAGCAGTTTCCTATTTGTAATTAATTATAATGAGCGATGCACACACTTTCGTCGCCACTACGGGCATACTTTCGACACACTATATGCGAAATAATACAGTTTTCCGTATTAAGTTAACCTAACAAAAAACACCCCGATATGATGTCTCATATCAGGGTGCCGAAAAGTCTGTTCTATCAGCCTGCCTGGCTCTCCTGCTTGCTCTTCTGCACGTTGTAGACGGTCTCCAGATAAGCGTGGGTGACCTCGCTCCAGCCATACTGGTTCATGTACTCGCCCCAGTAGGTTCCGAACACGGTGCGGCGGTTGTTGATCAGATCATAGAAGTCGCATTCCACCTTCTCGGTGATGATGCCGATGAGTCCCCGCTGCTTGACCACTACGTCGTGGAAACCTGCGTCCTCCAGGGCGGTCATCAGGTCCGTCTTCAGATTCTTCAGGTAGGATACACGGTTGGATGCATCGTCTCCCCACAGTGCGGAGATCAGCTCGCCGTTGCTGCACATAGCGCCGCGGCGGTCGATGAGGTATGCCAGCATCTCCTTGGTCTTCTGGTAACGGAACTTCATGGGCATTCCGTCAGCGAATACCTCAAAATTGCCGAAGGTCCTTACTCTCAGCTTCTTCTCATGGTCCCCGCTCATGTTCAGGGATTCCATGTAATGTTCATATTCCTTGCGAATGTTCTCCTCCGAGAAAGGCTTCAGAATGAACCCGCTTACGTGGATGTTGAATGCCTCCAGTGCTTTCCCCTCGTCAGAAGAGATCAAAACCACTCCGGCTGAGGGTGCGCATTCCATCAGATTCTGAGCAGCCGCAAAGGGCTCCTCCTCGCCGTCCACATCAAAGAATGCCATATCAAATACAGAAGTATGCGCGAACTCCAGTGCCTCTGCCGAGGTCCCGAAACCCATGACGATAGCGTCCGGTGCGATCTTTCTGCAGGTCTCTTTCAATACTTCCAAAGCGTTTACATCTTTCTCGATCGTAATAATTATCATGAGCACAGCCCTCCTAAGTTGTCATTCAAACGACCCATTAACTCCTTATTAGCGGTATATCCGCTACATTTAGACTATCACAATTGTGAGGCAAATACAATATAATATTTCAATTATCTGCCAAATTATGCTACAATAATGGTATCAAATTGCATTCAATCTCATTTTATGGAGGTGCTTTATGAAGTTTTTGATCATGGACGCTTTTACTGAAACGACCTTCGGTGGTAACCCGGCCGGCGTGGTCCTTCTGCCCAACGGCGCTGACTTCCCGTCTGACGAGGTCATGGTGAAGACGGCTGCGGAGCTGCGCTATTCCGAGACCGCATTCATCAAAGTCCTGGGTCCCAAGGAGTTCCAGGTCCGCTATTTCACTCCTGCTGCAGAGGTAGACCTCTGTGGCCATGCCACCATCGGTAGCTTTTGTGCCCTGGCTCACCTGGGCATCATCAAGGATGGTGACACAGTCATCAACCACACCCTGGCGGGGGATCTGGAGATCTCCGTCAGCGACGGCTTCGTCATGATGGATATGGCAACCCCGGAGGACCTGGCAACCATGGATGATCCTGCTGCCATCGATGAGCTCTACACCATTATGGGCACAAAGTACGACGCAGAGAAGATCGGACTCATCCCGAAGATGATCTCCACCGGCCTTCCTGACATCATGATGCCCCTGGCCACTCAGGAAGACCTGAACGCCATGGAGCCGGACATGAAGGCTCTGTCCGATCTGTCCGCCCGCTACAATGTCACCGGCGTTCACGCATTCACCCTGGATTCCGAGGAAGGCGTCACCGCCCATGCACGGAACTTCGCCCCATTATATGATATAGACGAAGAGGCCGCCACCGGAACCTCCAGCGGCGCCATGACCTATTACTTCTACCTGAACGGCATCATCGGCGACAGCGCCGACTGCAAGTTCATCCAGGGCGAGGCAATGGACCGCCCATCCGCCATCCTCTCCCAGCTGCGCGTGGTCGATGGCCAGGTGAAGATCAAAGTCGGCGGCTCCGCCGTGGTCCTTGCCGAAGGCGAGATCAATATCTGATAATATTACGAATGAATAAGGCTGCGGCAACCCCGCAGCCTTTTTTCGTACATAATTATATGGCCCGCTCCGGCGCACTCTCCGCCGCCAGGCCCAAACAACAGGGCGCGGCAGGGAAACCCGCCGCGCCGGGATAGGCTTTGTTCAAGGAATAGTTATAACCCCGTGATCACGGTGTTCAGCCACTTGCCGCCCCGGATGCGCCAGAGCAGGATGGAGAGTTCCACCACCTCGTAGCCCCGGAGGCACAGCACCGCCAGATAGATGGGCAGATGCCACCACAGCGACGAAGCGAATGCCATCGGCACCGCGATGAGCCAGATGCAGCTGATCTCCGTGATGGCCGCGAACCGGGTGTCGCCGCCGCCCCGAAGGATCCCGGTGATGCACATGCCGTTCAGCACGTTCAGCACCAGCGTCCCGCCGTAAACCAGAAGCAGCCGGAAGGCATAGGTCTTCCCCAGCTTGGTCAGGGCGAAGAGCTGCACCATGGGATAGGACGCCAGGATCAGCAGCCCGCCGAAGAACATGGCCACCACCGTGCCGATCTTCAGAAGCTTCAGCGCCAGCGCGTAAGCGTAGTCTTTGTCCCCCTCCCCCAGCTTCTGGCCGATGAGGATCAGTGCCGCGTCCCCCACGCTGAAGGCCGCGAAATTGAATATATTTTGGATGGACGCCGCCGCCTGGTAGGATGCATAGGCCGTGGTGCCCATGCGGGAGAAGGCCGCAACGTACATGGATGTGCCGAGACTCCACAGAAGCTCGTTGGCCGTGGTGGCCCGGGCATTCTTCAGCACCCGGAGGACGAACTCCTTACTCCAGCCGAAGTAGTCGCTGAGGGGCCCCCGGAGATTGTATCCCTTCCGTCCGGCAAAGTACAGGCTCACCACAACTTCCAGGCACCGGGAGATCGCCGTGGCCGTGGCCGCGCCGGCAACACCCATGGCTGGGGCGCCGAACTTGCCGAAGATCAGCACATAGTTCAGGCATGTGTTGGTGGTGAAGGTCACCGCTGAGATGATCAGGGGGATCCGGGTCTGCTGGGTGGCTTTGAAGGCCATCTCCAGTGGTGCACAAAGGGCCAGCGTAAAGAACGTAATGGATGCGATCTTCACATAGGGCCGGGCCATTTCGATGAGCACCGGGTCGCTGGCATAGATGTGCAGCACCGCGTCCGTGAAGAAGAACCCCACGATGAAGAACACCGTGCCGATGCCCGTGGCCACGGTCACCACGAATCCCACGGTCTTGCGGATGTTCCGGAAGTCCTGGGTCCCGTAGAACTGGGCCATGAAGGTGGCGGACCCGCTGTTGAATCCAAATACAAAAAGATAATGGATGAAGAAGATCTGGGTGGCGA
>CAMOGZ010000131.1 GCA_946614405.1 uncultured Eubacterium sp.
AGTTCCGATTCTTCTGGTTTATTCTTCGTAACCGAATTCTGGGCTGATCATCAGAAGCTCAGTCTGATTTCTGGACTTATTATACATCGTTACTGTAACGGTGTCGGAATCATTCTTAGCCCACTTGACGGTACCGCCGTTCTTGACTTTCTTTTGATAGAACTTCGTAAAACTATTGTTCATATAGCTGTGGGTGATCTTCTTGACTTTCCAACCCTTAGCTGCTTTGACGACGATCTTCTCTTTGGCTTTGTCCGAGGGCTGGAATGCATAATAAGTGTCATTCTTGAACTTCTTGGTAATGTTCTTTCCGCCCAAGGTCAGCTTCTTCACCGGGTTCTTGTAGGCAATGACCTTCAGTGTGCCTTTGTATGTTTTGGTTCCGCTCTTTTTCTTGACCTTGAAGGTAAGTTTGGTGGTACCCTTCTTATTGATCATTAGCATCAGGTAATTCTGACTCTTATCATAGTAAGAAGGTCCGGCGACTTTCTTTTTGCTGCTCTTGATGGTGATGTCCTTGGCACCATTATCTTTGGATCCAAGATTGATCGTTGCAGAATAGACCTTGTTGGATACTGTCATCTTCTTACCATACTTAATCTCTCCGTTCGCGCCATCCGCATAAGCGGTCTGGGTCGCGATCAGCAGTGCGCATGCGATGATGACTGCGAATACTGCGGCGACGATACCGGTTCTCTTAGCTGTTCTTGTCATTTTCTTTCCTCCTTCTGACTCAATAGCTGTTCCCGAGGCGCTGTGCCCCGTATGTGTCTATTATACCCCTCATTCCCACTAGCCGCAAGAAGTTGCATCCACATTAACGATTTTTCATGCAGTAAAAAGCGCCCTTGCTTTGGAGGGCGCCTTAGGCATCTTATTCATCTTCTGATCCGGTCTCATCATCATCTGGTATGTAGTACTGCCACTTGACCAGTTTGACGGAGTCCTTCACCAGGGTCTTCTTATTCTTGTTCACGATTCTAATCTTCAGTTTGCTGTTCTTCTTCAGGGTCTTCTTGACCTTGACGGTCACCGTCTTGTACTTATCATCATAATCTTTGGTGATCTTCTTCTTGTAGGTCTTGCCTTTGTAGATGATCTTGACATAGTCACCCTTATGCAGGTTGTAGGTGCTGACCTTCACCTTGTGCTTGGAAGCCTTCAGAGAATCGTAGGTGGTAGCAGAATAGATTCTGAACGGCACATAGGCGGAATAACCCTTCCACTTGATCGTGATCTTGATCTTGGTACCAAGCTTGTAGATTCTCTTCAATTTGATCTTCTTGGTTTCGGATTTGCCGATGGTGAAGTTGTATTTGTCCTTGCCGATCTTCATGGTTCCTTTGGCGCCGGCATAGGATGTGATATAAACCTTCTTCGATCCGTACCATTCATTGCTGAGCGAGGTTCTGTCTTTCAGATCCTGAATGAAGTACGACTTGTCCACGTGTACCGGGATGTTTACCACATCTCCATTCTCTCCCGTGAGGACAATATTGGTATCACCGTCCTTGACGGGATAAACGATGATCCAGCTGCCTAGTTCACTCACTGACACCGTTGCGATACTCCCATCCTCAACTACGGCAGTCTTGATTGCATCAGATCCATCCGCTGTGAATATCCATTCATTATCCCCACCAGAATTGGAGTCGAACGTGACTTTCGTAGCCTCCAATATCAGATTGCCCGCTGCATGGGACGGCGCTGCAAACACCGGCATGAACGCGATGACCATCATGACCGCCAGCAGTATTGAAATGAATTTTCGATTTATCTTTGTCATAGTAGCACCTCCTTGAAATTGTCGCAATTATCACACTAATAGTTTAACATTATCCACGAGAAAGCGCAAGTGGTTAGCCCGCCTAACTATGATACTTTTGCTGGGATCATCGGCCACTTATGCACCGGGGCCATTTGAAAAGCGCCCACCTTTCGGCGAGCGCTCTTGAGTTTTAGTATGTTGCTCTGTCAGTATATTAGTATCCTATGATCAACAGGGATTCGGTCTGATTCTTCGATTTATTATACATGGTTACGATGACAGTATCGGAATCGTTTTTGGCCCACTTGATGGTACCGCCATTCTTGACCTTCTTGACATGATACTTCGTGAAATCATCGGTATAATAAGTATGAACGATCGTCTTGACCTTCCATCCTTTGATTCCTTTGATAGAGATCTTGGCTTTCTTACCCTTCAGCTTGTAATCATAGTAAACGTGAGACTTGAACTTCTTGGTGATGTTCTTTCCGCCCAGAGTAATTTTCTTCGCCGGGTTCTTGTAAGCGACTGCTTTCAGTGTGGCTTTGTAGGTCTTGGTACCGCTCTTGGTCTTGATCTTGAAGGTGAGCTTGGCAGTGCCCTTCTTCTTGATCTCCAGCGCCAGCTGTTTTTCTTCTTTGTTAAAACCGAGTCCTTTCGCGACCTTCTTGTTGCTGGACTTGACGGTGATGTCCTTGGCGCCCTTGGCCTTCTTACCAAAATCGACCATTACAACTGAGTTCTGGATGGATACCGTAATCTTCTTTCCGTACTTCATCGTTCCGGCATAACCATCCGCATAGGATGTCTGAGTCGCGATCAGCAGAGCGCATGCGATGATGACTGCGAATACGGCGGCAAAGATACCGGTTCTCTTAGCTGTTCTTGTCATAACTTTCCTTCCTCCTTTTGGGATAACAACAACTCCAATAAGTGTAACGGATGTGCATCCGTTGTGTATATTATACAGTAATGATGTTTTTCCTTCAAGAAGAATTGACACTACAGTGTCCTTTTGCTCCGTCTGATGGCAGCCATCACATCCAGGTTCCCGTGATTGATCTCATGATCCAGGGCAGCATCCGCTTCTACTGCCACGGTTCCGTGGGCATGACCCGGGAATGGCTGCTCACCGACAACATCACCCCCGCCGCCACCGTGGTGGAAATGATGTTCGCATCCATGCCCGAGAACCTGCGGCGGATTTACTTCGCCTGAAGGTGGACAGACTGACCTCCAAGACCACCTGTTTTTTGAATTTTCTGTATGCTTCTGTGCTTTATCATGGTAAAATACCAGTAAGAGAAAGAAGCCACCGGAAAGGAGGTTCGTAATGAGTATGAAGAAAAAGACGTTAACGATACTGATTGCTGCACTGATGGCTTTGTGCATGATGCCGGAGACGGCCCTGGCCCAGGCATCACCCACACCCGCCAGGGACATCCCTGTGGCCAAGACCAGTGAGGCAGCAGATGCCCTGCTGGATCCTTTGTGCCAGGAGGAGGGAGAGCAAGTCCTGCCTGTGACCATTGACCCTGCGGATGGGACCGCGGTAGTCTCCGGCACCGGGGAAGAAGCGGCGCTGGAAGACGTCTACGACCTCACCCCCGCCGAAACCAAAGCCCTGACGGCCGGCCCCGAAGAGGCAAACAAGGAGGCCATCCTGGACTACCTGCTCCGGGACCCCTGCATTGTCCGGGAGAAAGAGGACGGGACCCTGCTGGCCGGGTATCCCTTCGGCATGAAGACTTTGTTCCTGCTGGCGGAGGAAGGCCAGCTGAAGGACACCTGCGGCGCGGCGGCGGTGGAATATGAGAAGGACTGGGACCGCTATGCCCTGCAGTATGAGACTCAGGAGGATGCAGCGGCGGCCTACGTCAGGCTGGCAGAGACCTGGGGCAAGGAGAAGGTCATCATCGACCTTCCGGTGGAGCCTGCGATCGCATATGACGAGGCCAAGGGCAACCAGACCCAAACCGCTTACACCACCAATAAATCCCTGTCCTGGGGCGTGGATATCATGTACCTGGACAAGCTCCGGGACTGGTGCAATGAGCATCCTTCCGGGAACAAGCTGAAGGTGGCCGTGATCGACTCGGGGTTGCGGGTGGATGAGACCACCGAGCAGATCATCGATGGTTACGGTATTGACAAAAGCCGCATCCTGCAGGGTTATTGTCAGGCCATCCAAAGCTCCTTCTGGGATTACACCGCGCTGAACGACTATTCCGAATCATACTGGCAGCCGAAGACGTGCACTTACGCCGACGTCAAAGGCCATGGCACCCATGTCATGAGCACCGTCCTGGACGGGACCCCGAAGGAAGTCTCGGCTTTTGCGATCCGCATGAACATAAACAGGCATAAGACCGGCGCCACATCCTATTCCATCGCGGATATCGACGGGATCGTGAAATCCGTGGAAAAAGCCGGCGAGCTCGGCGCCAAGGTGGTGAACATCAGCCAGGGGCTCCAGTGCACCTATGATTCCGCCTCCGACACGTACAAAGGCTATTATGGCGAAGGCATCAGCCAGCTGGAGAAACTCACCACGGACTCCCTGTTCTACTATTTCAATATGATCAACTACGCCATCGGGAAGTATGACCTCTGTGTGGTGGTCTCCGCAGGAAACGACGGCGTGGACAACAGTGAGCAGTACCGTTTCCCCACCGTGATGAATGGCGTGATCGAAGTAAGCAGTCTGAAAATCACAAACGACGGATTCGCGCTCACCTCCTCTTCCAATTACGGGGATGGGGTGCGGTTCTGCGCACCGGGCAATTATATCGTTGGCGCATGGTATGACTGGGATAACCATCAGGCCTGCCTTGCGGAAATGTCCGGAACCTCCATGGCATCGCCCCATATTGCAGCGGCGCTGGCGATCATCCGC
>CAMOGZ010000132.1 GCA_946614405.1 uncultured Eubacterium sp.
TGATGAGGAAGTCAAGCTTTGGAATAAGATGGGCCCGGAGCTGATGGAATACATTCAGAACTGGAACAAGGCTCTTTGCGAGTCCCCGTTCCGCCCACAGTTCGAGCAGGAATATGGCGAAGTGATCTTCCGGAACATGGAGCTGGAGATGAAGTGCTTTGATCCGGTCATTATCCCGCAGATGCAGGAGGAGAATGACCTGACCATGGAGTATGAGAAACTCCTGGCCAGTGCTCAGATCCCATTCCGGGGAGAGAACTACACCATCCCGCAGATGGACCTTTTCAAGAACGATGAAGATGACGAGACCCGGCTGGAAGCCTGGAAGGCAGAGGGAATCTGGTATCGCGAGAACCAGGAGAAGCTGGACGGGATCTACGACAGACTGGTAAGCCTTCGCCATGAGATGAGTCAGAAGCTGGGGCTTGCTGATTACGTGGAAATGGGATATTACCGCATGACCAGAAACTGCTACGACAGAAATGACGTGGAGAAATTCCGGAACGCGGTGCAGAAATACCTGGTGCCGGTGGCAGATGAGATCCGCCGGGATCAGGCGAAGAGACTGGGAATGGAATATCCCATGAGCTTTGCGGACTGCGCGCTGATGTTCCGCTCCGGAAATGCCCGGCCAGTGGGAAGTGCCGATGACATCCTGGAGGCGGGCCGCAGATTCTACGATGCACTGTCCCCGGAGACCAGCGAGTTCTTCAATATGATGATGGACTGCGAGCTGCTGGATGTTCTCTCGAGAGAGGGCAAGGAAGGCGGCGGATACTGCACCAGCATCTACGATTACGACGTCCCATTCATCTTCGCCAATTTCAATGGCACACGGGATGATGTGGAGACCGTGACCCATGAGGCGGGGCATGCCTTCGCCGACTGGACCAACCGGCACAGAGTTCCCATGGAGACCATCTGGCCCACCATGGAAGGCTGCGAGGTCCACTCCATGAGCATGGAGTTCTTCGCCTGGAAGAGCGCGGAGGACTTCTTCGGAGCGGATGCGCGGAAGTTCCTGTACAGCCACCTTGCCGGTGCGCTGCTGTTCATCCCTTACGGAACCATGGTCGACCATTTCCAGCACATCGTCTATGAGCATCCGGAGCTGACTCCGGCAGAGCGTCACGGAGAGTGGAAGCGCCTCCTGGGCATCTACATGCCATGGCTGCGGCTGGACGGTGACATTCCTTTCTACTCGGAAGGAATGGGCTGGCAGCGTCAGCACCACATCTACTCATCGCCGTTCTACTATATCGATTATTGCATGGCTCAGACCGTGGCACTGGAATTCTGGGCTATGATGCAGGAAGATTATGATAAGGCATGGGAGCATTACATGGCCTACACCCGTCAGGGCGGGTCGCGGGTATTCACCGAGCTTCTGGCCCATGCCGGAATGGAGAGCCCCTTCGAGCCGGAAACGCTGCAGAAGGTCTGCCGGAAAGCGGAGAAGTGGCTGTCCGACTTCGATCTTACAGGTATTGAATAATGGCAGAATCCAAGCATAAGAAGATCCTACAGACCATTCAGGAGAAGGATGGGGAATATTCCTACACCGGAAGTCATTACCGGATCGCAGGCTCAGAGCCTCAGCGGCGCCGGAAGATGACGGTGCTCTCGGCCCAGGTCCTGGTGCTCGTCGCGCTGGTGATCGGCGCAGGGTGCATCGACGGGGCGGGGGCATCCTCCGCATTCTACGTGATCCTCCCATATATCGGGGAGGTCGCGGGGCTGTTCTTTCTCTGCTGGAACTTTGCGAAGCTCTTCGGGCACAAAGGCAAGCTGAGAGAGTATGTCCTGGAACATGTCCGGTCCAGAGTGCCGGGAGCCGCTTATGTGATGGCTGTGTTTGCAGGACTGGGACTGATCCTTTCCCTGGTCTGGCTTTTGCGAAACGGAGACGGTCAGCCTGCGGCAGGGTATCTTTACCCGGTGCTGAAGGGCCTGGTTCTTCTTCTGGGGATCCGGTTCGCCCGGGACTTCCGGAAGGCCGGGTGGGAGCGCTGCGACTGAGGAAGCCCGGCAGCCTAAATGTGTTAACAATTGGGATTTTCCCAATTGAGTTATTAGTTATTATGAAAGGAGTTGTTGAAAATGAAGAAAAAGGTATCACTATTGCTGGTCCTGGCTATGGTCATGATGACTGTACTGGCAGGATGCGGCGGCGGAGGGGCCAAGGATAAGCCTCTGGTCGTCGGTTACTCAAACTTCTCAAGTAAGTTCTCGCCGTTCTTTGCGGAGACCTCTTACGACCAGGATGTTGCGACCATGACATCTGTAAATCTTCTGAACACAGACCGTCAGGGCGCCATCGTAGAAAAAGGTAAGACCGGGGAGACCCGTCCTTACAACGAAACAGATTATACCTATTATGGTCCTGCTGATATGACCATCACCACCAACAAGGATGGCACAGTAGACTATGATTTCGACCTGAGAGATGACATGACCTTCTCCGATGGTGAGAAGCTCACTGCAGATGACGTCATCTTCTCAATGTACGTTCTGTCCGACCCGACCTACGACGGATCCTCCACATTCTTTGCGGTTCCGATCAAGGGCATGGACAAGTATCGTTCCGGCATGACGCCGATGATGGATCTGCTTCTGGAAGCAGGAAAAGACAATACCGATTTCTCCAAGTGGGACAAAGAGACCCAGGAGAAGTTCTGGGCAGAGATCGATCCTGCCGGAATCAAGTTTGCTGAGTCCATCGTCGGTTACTGTATCGCCAACGGATACAATGAGCAGGGCGATTCCGTCGCTAAGTGTGCTGCAAACTGGGGCTATGAGCTGAAGGAAGACGCCACGGCAGAAGATTTCTACAAAGAAATGCTGAAAGCATACAAAGGCGACGTAAAGGCTTTGTCCGACACTGAAGCTGCAGAAGACAGCCTGTTCTCTCTGATGGACAGCTACTCTGAGTGGAGCAAGGGTGTGGAGACCGGAAAATCTGCTGATAAGATCGAAGGAATCCAGAAGACCGGAGACTACAGTGTCAGAGTGACACTGGATGAAGTCGATGCTTCCGCCGTATACAACCTGGCTGTTGCCATCACTCCGATGCACTACTATGGCGATCCGGAAAAATATGACTATGAAAACAACAAGTTCGGATTCGACAAGGGCGACCTGTCCACCGTACGTGCCAAGACCACGGAGCCTATGGGCGCCGGTCCGTATAAATTCCAGAAGTTCGAGAATGGTGTCGTTTCCTTCGAGGCCAATGACAGCTTCTATCTGGGAGCACCCAAGACCAAGAACATCCAGTTCCTGGAGTCCCAGGATCAGGATAAGCTGAACGGTATCATTACCGGAACCATCGATGTGGCTGACCCGTCCTATTCCAAGGACACCGTCAAGGCCATCAAGAAGGCAAACGGAAATGACGATGTCAACGGTGATGTGATCACCACCGATGCTTCCGATTTCCTGGGCTATGGTTATCTGGGAATGAGCGCAAACTGCGTCAAGGTCGGCGATGACGGAAGTTCCGAGCAGTCCAAGGATCTGCGTAAGGCTTTCGCTACGATCTTCTCCCTGTATCGTGACGTAACAGTCGACTCCTACTATGGTGAGGCTGCAACCGTCATCAACTACCCGATCTCCAACACATCCTGGGCGGCTCCGCAGAAGACCGACTCCGATTATGCTATCGCATTCTCCAAGGATGTTGACGGAAAGGATATCTACAAGTCCGACATGAGCGATGAAGACAAGGAGAAGGCCGCACTGAAGGCTGCACTTGGATTCTTCGAGGCTGCCGGATACACCGTATCCGATGGTAAACTGACTGCGGCACCGGAAGGCGCCAAGATGGAATATGAAGTATGGATCCCGGCAGACGGTTCCGGCGACCACCCGTCCTTCATGATGCTGAATCTGGCAAGCGACGCACTGAAGAAAATCGGTATGAAGCTTGTTGTAAAGGATCTGGCAAACTCTGCCGACCTGTGGACCGGACTGGATGCTGAGACCGTACCGATGTGGTGCGCAGCATGGGGCGCTACCCCGGATCCGGATATGTATCAGGTTTACTACTCCGGCGTGAAATCCAAGAAGGAGCCGGGCGGATCCAACTACATGTATGACATCAAGGATGCAGAACTGGATAAGCTGATCATGGATGCCAGAAGCAACATGGATCAGTCCTACAGAAAGGCTGTTTACAAGTCCTGCCTGGACATCATCGTAGACTGGGCTGTTGAGGTACCGGTATACCAGAGACAGAACGCAATGCTGTTCTCCACAGAGCGTGTCAACATCGACACCGTCACACCGGACATCACCCCGTACTGGACATGGCTGGCTGAGATCCAGAAGATCGAACTGAACTGATCGGTCATTCCATTATCCTGAAACGTAACACATCGGAGGCAGACAGGCCGGGGCCTGTCTGCCTCCCGTTAAACTTAAGGTAAGGGGAGATTGACCGTGCGTAAATATATACTGAAAAGAGTGCTGCAATCCCTGATCATTTTGTTCTTTGTGGCGTTTATACTCTATGCATTGATGCGCTGCCTGCCGACATCTTATGTTGAGACCATGGCAAGGCAGAAGTCCATGCAGCCGGGGTCGAAGAGTTACGAGGAATGGATGG
>CAMOGZ010000133.1 GCA_946614405.1 uncultured Eubacterium sp.
CCCGGGCGAATACGGCCCCATAAAGCCCCGCTCCCACGATCAGGTAATCATATTCTCTCATTGTCTCTCCTCCTCTTCTGATTTCCTTAGTTGTCGCTTTCTTTATTTACTACGTAGATCCCCGCGCAGACCAGAAATAGTGCCATCAGCATGATGGGCTGCAGCTTATTGAATTCTGAAAGTACCACAGCGGAAATAAACACGCCGAAGATCTGGGTGGTGAAGCCGAATATGCTGATCCGGGACCCCGGGTTGTGCTTCAGCAGAACTCCCCAGAGTGTATAGGCCACGGATGAGATGCATGCCATATAGAAAAGCAGCGGCGCGCCCCACCAGACGTTCATGTGGAGATGTCCTCCTGCGGCAAGTCCCATGATGATCATGATGACGCCGCCCAGCATGAACTGGTAGCCGCTGAGCATCACCGGATCTTCTTTCTGTGTGAAGCGGTGGATCAGTGCCGTGGATGTGGAGCTGCTGAGGGCGCTGATGAGGATCATGCCCTCACCCATCAGATGAAAGTCCCAGGTGATGGTGCTGCCGTCCAGGCTCACCAGCACCAGACCCGCAAAACCGAGGATACAGCCGATTACTTTGTTCCGGGTCATCTGTTCCTGGTGAAAGATGTAAACGGCGATGAGAATGGCAATAAAGCTGTTCATGCCGTCCATGATGGTGGATTTGACCCCGCTCATGTGCGCCAGTGCGATATAGAAGAACACATACTGCCCCACCGTCTGAAACATGCTGAGGATAAAGATGTACTTCCCGGCGCTCTTCTTCGGCGGCAGGAACTTCCTCTGCTGGATGCTAGCAAACAGAATCACCAGGATCCCCGCCAGAAGGAACCGGCACCCTGCCAGAAGGATTTGGGACGCCGTGTCCCCCGCCTCCACCGAGAAGACCTGATAGCTTTTCTTCACACATGCAAAAGCGCTGCCCCATAAGGCGCAGCACAGCATAGCCAGGACGCAGACCACTGCCGTCCTGTGAAAGATGCTCTCTTCTTTGCGTGTTTCCAATTGGTCCTCCCGGCCTGCGACCGCGCCGGCCTATTCTTCAAAGTCGATGATATTGCCCAAGGCCTCTCTCATATACTCTGCGAACTGAACGTTCCCCTGCTCGGAGATGTGCACGCCGTCATAGGCCAGTTCCACGTCCCAGCGCGACGCATCCACAAAGTCTGTCTGGTGCTTTTTCGCCAGTTCTCTGTAGGCCCCGGCAAGGCGGATGCTCTCTTCCTCAAAAGCAGCCAGATCCGGCTCTTCCGTTCCTGGAAATAGGATCATGGGCGCCACAAGAACAATGCGGAAGCCTTTGTCCTTCTCCTTCAGATACGGAAGAAGCGCGTCCATCTTCCGGATCGGCCTGTCCGCATCCGGCTCCATGGTCAGAAGGATGTCATTGGTCCCCAGCATGATCACCAGGACTGCCAGGTCCTCCATCCGCTCTGTCAGGGTATCCACATATTCCTGTTCATACCCCACCAGCCGCGGGACCTGCCTTCCGTTCATGCCGCAGTTGATCACTTCCCAGCTGTCCGGGATCTCCGATGCAAACCGGTCCACCCAGCGAAACACCGCCGGGTAGCGGCCGCCATATCCCCGCGGGTCGAATCCGTATGTATTAGAATCTCCGTAAAAGACGATTTTCCTCATGGTTTTCAATCTCCTTTTTCTATTATATATCAAAGTTTAAAGGGTTGCCACTGTATTTCTTTCGGCCGTCCTGCCAGCACTCTTGTCGCCTCGAACATTTCTCCACCCGCCCGAAGTATTCTAAGGATCCAGATTCTCTTTTCTCCTCGCTCTACCAGCACAAAGACGACATATCCGATCATTCCAAAAAAACTAACCTCCATCTTGTCCTGATCCACAGCCTTCGGCCATCTCACGTTTTGAAAAGGTTCGCCCCTAAGTCTTCCTGTGATATTTCCCTGTCTCCGATACGATCTCAATCGCATTTTCAGCACTCTTTCTACATTTCGCAGTCGAATGTCTTCACGGTTGCCTTTGTAGTAATCTACTATGCCCTGATAATCTTTGATTGCAGTTTCAGCAATATAGACTTCCCATTTGCGATGCTTATTCCTTTCCTGCCGTTCTTCTTTAGTTTCGTGGAGATACACCTGCACAAATTCTGAATCCGAAATAAACGCGTTCATTCTTACCGCATCGATACCCCTGCTGATCTGCATCTCCAGGATTTCCTGTTCCGGATTACGAATATCCCCCCGAGGCATGGAGACAAAGCCCGGGAGTTCTCCGCTTTCCGCGATATACTTATACATCGCGTTGATGACCGATGTCGGTGTTACCTCCCATTCCTTCATGACACTTTCTGCTTGCTCTTTCAGATTCTCTTCGATTCGGATGTGGATCTGGGCTCTCTTCTTTTTCTCGTCTTTTTCATAGAACATAAAACTCTCCTTTCCTAATTTCATTGGCAAACTATTTATAGATATCCTCTTCATCTTTCAAGCAGAGAGATATGCAAATCCCAGCCTTATAAGCATACACACCTCTCCTCTGTTCCTTAGGATTTTGTGTACACAAAATGTGTACACAAAATCCTAAGGAACTCAAGAGGAATGTTGTCCTCTCTTATGACGGGAATCGCTCTCAAGAATTAGTCTCAAGTATGAGTGGATTGGTCTGAGTGAAGTAAAAATGTGACTATTCCCTTAGAAATAAAAGAACCCTGCCGCAATTCATGCAGCAAGGCTCAGTTGTTGACAATGATAATGATATCGATGCATATGCAAATGCAGATATCGATGTTGTGTTTGTAATTGTTGACGTATTAGCATAACTCTATGATAACACATTTACTAGGGAATCTCTACTCTAATCCCGCGATGCGGCGGATGACGGTCTCGTCCACCGGAAAGCTGGCTTTGGCCAGGCGGGCGGGATCAGCCAGAAGACGGGATACGGAATCCGCAAGCAGTGACGGATCCACGGATTCCCGGCCGCAAACGGCCTGATAGAAGGATTCCATCTCATCCACGGAGGCAAATCCGGCATGCTCCAGTACGAAGGCCTGCTCTGCCTCAGAGGCCTCCCGGATATAATTCTGCAGGAAATGGCCGCAGGCTTTGCCGTGGGGCATTCCCAGCTCGTATGTCAGTTTGTAGCCCAGTGCATGGGGAAGCGAAGTTCCGGTCTGGGCGATGGCCATGCCACCCATGGTGGATGCGGTCATCATGTTACAGTAATCCTCTGAAGTGCCTTCCCGGTTTCCAAGGAGTACGTCTTTGCTTCGGCTCCATACGGAAAGTCCTGCGGCAACGCACATATCACTGTAATCCGTGCGGTCTGCGTTGATGTGGGTCTCCACCAGATGGGCCAGCGCATCCACTGCCGTGTTCCGCAGAACGGAAAGCGGTGCTTTGGACAGATAGCGGCCGTCGATCAGCGCGAGCTCAGGAAAGATCGCGTGCTTGATGGAAGCCTTTGTGCCCAGGGCGTGGTTCGTCAGGACCGAGACCGCCGTGACCTCGGAGCCTGTGCCGCAGGTCGTGGGGATGCAGATCACCGGGAGCCAGGAGGCCGCAGGATCTGCAGTGTACAGATACTCCCAGGGCTTGTCCTGGTTGCGGATCATCAGCGCGATGGCTTTGGCCGCGTCCATAGGCGAGCCCCCGCCGATGCCGATGACAAAGTCAGCGCCCTCCCGGACGCCGAACTCCCGCGCTTCCATAATAGTCTCCACGGAAGGATTCTCCTCCACCTTGTCATAAAGCGCGTAGGCGATCCCCTCAGAATCCAGGGCCGCCGTCACATCGTCGTAAGACCCATTGGCCCGTGCGGAATGGGCGCCTGTGACGATCAAAGCCTTCTTTCCGAAGGAGGCGATCTCCTTCCTGTGCTCAGAAACGCAGCATTCTCCACTGTAAACCTTGGTTGGCATGTAATATCTCATTCTTATCTACTCCTTAACTGATGCTCTTCCACGAATGTCTCAAATAAGTCTGCAGCCTTCTCCACGGCTGCGATGCAGCGTCCGCCGCCCTCCTCATCGAAGTACATTTCCTTCAGCGGGGCGCAATCGGTATGACCCATGGCCTCCCGGAAGCAGTTCACATATTCCTCGCAGAGCTCTTTGAACCCTTCGGTGGCATGGGCGCGCTCGGTGACCACCATCTTGCTGATGGCGGCAATATCGCTGCACAGGATGCCGCAGGTGATCCCGCAGCCGAAGCCACCGCCGTAACCGGAGACCAGACGGAAATCCTCTTCTTCAAGGCCCAGGCCGTAAAACTCATTGGCCAGGCGGAGCGTCGTCTCCGCACAGTTGAAATCTTTTTCCAAAAATAATTCTCTTGCATGATCACGCAGCATAGAATGCACCTCCATTATTTCTTTATGATCTTGACATCGCGGAGAAACTGCCTCAGTGATTCCGGTGCGTCTGCGATGTCGTCCAGACCGTTATCTCCGATCACCACCAGTTTGTTGCGGCCATGATAGTCGCTTCCTGCGGTGACGTAAAGTTCGTATTTCTCTGCAAGGCCCAGGATCTCATTCTCAAGCTTCTTGGTGAAGCCGGAGTA
>CAMOGZ010000134.1 GCA_946614405.1 uncultured Eubacterium sp.
CAGATTCTCCGGAGGATAGAATTCCACGGTCTTCACCACCTGAGGATCCCGTCCGAAGAGGAACCACAGGATCCCTGCCGCTGCGGGGATCATGGCCAGAAGCACATACAGCACCGTCCGGGCATAATCGTGATTCTCCGGGTCCACCCAGTAACCTTCCGGAAGCGTCGATCTCACCGTGACCCCGGCAAAGTCCGGGATCTGGGTCCCGATGATGGTCAGGGTCTTGTTGTCCTCGCTGACCCGGGTGTTGAAGGACTTGCTCAGTCCGCTCTCACTTCCATAGGCTCCGCTGTAGATCTGCACCTGTTTCCAGTCGATGGCCTCCGGCATGGTCAGCACCAGGGTGGCCGCCTCGATGGGGGTGTTCCACTCGCTGGGCAGAAGGTCCAGTGCCAGATAGTCCGCATCCTTGGTATCGTCCCGGAATCCCACGATGTCATAGATGACCTTGAAGGTGTGCACACCCTCAAGATAGTTGTCCGGATCGCCGATCCGGATGTTTTTGTAATTGTAAGATGTCCCGTCGTTGTAGCCGGACTCGGTCTCCACGTCGGAGTAATACCCCGGCGTCTTGATGTTCCGGATCGTATACACCTGGGATTCCACGGGGATGTATCGGGTGATGCCGTGATGCTGGGACTGGTTGAAGTCCACCTTGATGGTCTCTTCCACGTGGATCACATGATCCTGGGAGATCTTGGCCTTGACGTTATACTCCTTGGTGTCATAGTCATTATACAGATCCGCGAAACAAAGGGGCGCGGACAGGAACACCAGCAGCAGGACCGCAAGGATCCCCCGGGCCGCTCTCCGCAGCCGGTTCTTCCCTCTCATGTTAAAACTCCACCTTCACGTTCTCTCTCTCCGCATCGTTTGCGATCTCAAACATCGGCCTGGGTTCAAAGCCGAACATCCCTGCAAGGATGCTGGAGGGGAACATCTGGCATTTGTTGTTGAAATTCTTTACCACTGCGTTGTAGTACTTCCGGGCGTTGGCGATGTCCTGCTCCACGCCGTTCAGCTGGTTCTGCAGGTTCAGGAAGTTGGTGTTGGCCTTCAGCTCAGGATACCCTTCTGCGACGGCAAACAGGTTCTTCATGGCGCCGGAGAGTACGGTCTCTCCCTGGATCTTCTCTGCCACGGTGTTTGCGCCCTTCACCATGTTCCGGGCGTCGATGACCTTGGTGAGGGTCTCGGACTCATGGGCCGCATAGCCCTTCACCGTCTCCACCAGGTTGGGGATCAGGTCGAAACGCTTCTTCAGGTAGACATCCATGGTGGAGAAGGCTTCCTCCACGCTGTTCTTGCCCTTCACAAAGCCATTATAGGTGGCGATGCACCAGATCACTACGACTGCAACGACGATCAATACTACGATCAAAGCTGTACTCATAACCATTACCTCCTTGTTTCCCAGTTCACCGGCTCCATTCCATGCTTGGCCAGGAACTCGTTCGCTCTTGAAAAATATCTTCCACCGAAGAACCCGTTAAATGCCGATAAGGGACTGGGGTGTGCTCCGGTCAAAATCATGTGACGGCGGTTGGTGATCCGCTCCCGCTTGGCTTTGGCGTTGGCGCCCCACAGGATGAATACCATGGGGTTCTCCCGCTCATTCAGGACATCGATGATGCGGTCCGTGAGGATCTCCCAGCCTTTGTTCTTGTGGGAATTAGCCTGGTGGGCCCGCACCGTGAGGACCGTGTTCAAGAGAAGCACCCCCTCCTCGGCCCAGCTCTGAAGATAGCCGTAGTCCGCCGGAGGCGGCTGGATCCCCAGATCCTCCTGCAATTCTTTGTAAATGTTCCGCAGCGACGGCGGCTGCGGCACCCCCGGCTTCACAGAGAAAGCCATGCCATGGGCCTGTCCCGGCTCATGATAGGGATCCTGCCCCAGGATCACCACCTTCACCTTCTCGTAAGGAGTTGCCTTCAGCGCGTTGAATATGTCATACATATCCGGATAGATGGTGCGCGTCCGGTACTCCTGGATCAGAAACTGTCTCAGCTTCTGGTAATACTCTTTATCAAATTCTCCTGCCAGGACCTGGTCCCAGTCATTTCCTATATTAACCATGATTATATTCTACCATAAATTACTCTAAATATACACTATTTTACCAGGCGCCTCCGCCTCCCCCGCCGAAGCCTCCGCCGGAGTGGCTCTTTCCTGCGTGACGGCTCCGCCCGGAGCTGCGGCTTTCGCTTCTGTCATAGCTTGTGGATCCCGTGTCCTCCCCCGAAATGGGAGTGGACCGGGTCACAGACCTGCTGACACTTGTATTGCAGCTTCTGAGCATATCATCAAACCAGACTGAGGCCACTGCCTTCTCCGTGTCCTGCAGGGCAAGCCACTGGGGCTGCACCACGTTCAGGTTGCGGAACTTCTTGACCCAGCGCACCGAAAGCCCCATCACAAAGGCATAAGGCATGATCCGGAAGAAATACTCCGGATCCTCATCGGACAGCACCTTCAGACGGTCATATTCCGCATCCAGAATGAACTGCCGGAATCCCATGACCTTGGCGAAGAGGTCGGCGCCCCGCCTGGTCCTGGCCTCCATAAATACAGTGAAGAATATGGTGACCCCCTCCGATATCAGCGCCAGCATCACCATCAGGTCGCTGTCCACATATTCCGTAGCGAAGTATGTGGTGAGGGACACCACCACGACCAGGATCACGATGCCCAGTACGTACTGCAGGATGGTGCGCAGCCGTCTGCGGCTCCGGACCTCGTCGAAAGCGTTGATGATCAGAAGTGTCCCAATGAGCTGGGGCAGCAGCAGGAAGATCGGTGAGATAAAGAAGGCGGTCCAGTCGAAGGCCTCCCAGCCTGCAAGGCCCACCGTCATCCACAGCGGAAGCAGGGACAATGCGATGGCAATGTACCGGCAGATCCTGGCGGCTCTCAGATTCAGCTCGTTTGCCCCGCGGTACTCCTTGAAGAGCATATTGCGTGATTTCCTCATCTGATCTCCGTAGGCCGAAGGCAGTGCGCTGAGTCTGACTTTCTCACGGCCGTCGAAGATCCCCATAAACAGCTCTCTGGCAAAGGGTTTCTCCTCCGTGCCCGGATTCCGGATCCACAGGAGGTCGAACTTGCCCTTATCGGTTTCCTCGATCTTCAGATAGCCACGGTATGCGAAGTACATGATCATGGCGCTCATCTCGTGATCTTCCACCATGTTATCGTAGACGAGGCCCACCTCCGCCGGGGTCATGCCCTCCGGAGGTTCGAATTCCACGGTCTGCACCACTCTGGGGTCCCTTCCGAACCGAAGCCACATCAGGAAGGTGATCAGAGGGATCAGCGCCAGCAGGATGTACAGGATCGTTCTGGCATAGTCCCGGTTCCTCGGGTCCTTCCAGTAGCCCTCGGGCAGAGTCCCGGACAAAGTCACGCCGGAGAAGTCCGGAATGCTCTTTCCATAGATCCGAAGGGTGTTCCCCTCTGTCTCCATGCGGAAGTTCTCACCCAGGCCTTCCACACTGCCATAGGCTCCGCTGTAGATGTTCAGGCTGCTCCATTCCAGTGCCTCCGGCATGGTGAGGATCATCTCTGTAGCCTCGATGGGCGTGTTCCACTCGCTGGGCAGAAGGTCCAGGGAGAAATAGTCTTCCTTCTCGGAATCATCCTTGTAGCAGACGATGTCATAGTTCAGTTTGAAGGTCTGCGGACCGGTAAGATACTGGCTTGCGCTTCCGATGCGGATCAGCTTGTAGTTATAGGTCTCGCCATTTTCGAAACCGGATTCATCCGTCACCTTGGAGGGAAATCCCGGGGTCTCGATGTTCTCGATGGTATAGGCCCGGGCCTCGATGGGGATGTACCGGGTGATACCGTGATGCTGAGACTGGTTGAAATCCACCCGGATGGTCTCCTCCATGTGGATCACATGGTCCGCTCTGACCTGGGCCCGCACATCGTACCGGCTTGTTTCATAGTCATTGGCAAGGTCAGCGAAGCAGAATTGTGCAGACAACAAAACCATCAGGACTACCATTCCGAGCCACTTTATGATTCTCTTTCGGTCCATTCTCATCCACCTCCTTGCCTTACCTAAATTATACCCGAGATGGACTTTGACAGCAACAGAAAAAGAGCCCCGGATCGCTCCGGAGCTCTGCTCTGTTTTTCCTCTATTTCACGGTTACCGTGATCTTCTTGAACAGGCCGTTCTGGGCATAGACGTAGATGACGGCTTTGCCCTTTGCCTTGGCGGTGATGACGCCCTTTGCAGAGACTGTGGCCACCTTCTTGTTGCTGCTTTCGTAGCAAGGTTTACGGTGTTTCTTCAGGCTCTTCTTGGCCGGCTTCTTCTGGGTGATCTTGATAGTGAACTTCTTGCCCTTCTTCAGGGTCAGTTTATTCTTCTTGACATTCTTCAGTGTGATGCCTGTGGTATTGGCATATTTCTTGGAGCCTGCTGTGATCACGTGGACCGTCTTGCTGGCTGCG
>CAMOGZ010000135.1 GCA_946614405.1 uncultured Eubacterium sp.
GGTGATGCGCCGGTGTTTCTTGGAGACAGCCCTACCCGGTTTGCCAAGGCAGTGAGCGATCACAAGGATGAACCGGTTCTGGTTGTTTCCGAGAACGTAAACCGCTACCAGCGAGCCAATTTGGAGGACCTCGAAGCCGCCATCGCCACCGGCAAGGTAGGTGCTTCTGAGGATGCACCTCCTCTCCAGGGGCTTCCGATTACTGTGACGAAGTCGGTGGACGCCACTGCGGTCAGTCCGATGTTCCTGACGGTTTCGGTCAATGACACCACTGTGTTTGGGTTCGAGGACCCGAAGACAGTGCATCAGCTCGCCGGTTACATGGCGCTGCGGGTCGGTACGCTTCGGGAAGCTCTGAAAGAGGGAGAAATGTGGAGTGCGGAGGAGCCCAGGCTTCAAGAGTGCACCTCCAGGGAGATCAAGGCGGCTGGGATCATCTACGGAGTTCTTCGCTTCCTCTCTCCAGCTACACAGGCGGTGGATGAGGATTTCATCATCGATGTGATCTTTGACCACCTGGCTGTCACGACGCAGGACAACAGCCTCGCCCAGGGCTTCTATCTGGCGGCGAAATCCATGATCCGTAGCGGGGAGCTGGATCTTGTCGCATTCGATAAGTTCACTGCCGATAACCATGACGCAGACACGGAGGTTCTGATGACGGAAGACATTCTGTATTTCCCTCACGCGGCATTCAGGTCCGTTTGCCAGAAAATCCTGGCATCTGTCCCCCAGGTGACTGCTTCCCTGGAGTCAGATAAGGCGCTGAGAGGGAGTCGAATCCATCGCAATTCTGCACAAACTCGGATCACAGTCCGACGGCAGAATGGATGTCGGACAATGCTGCCAGTCTACTCCATCCCGCGCAATCGGATTGAGGGCCTCTTCGATCCTCTTGTCACAGGGAAAGGCGGTGGTTCTCTGTGAAAGATTACCATCTTGGTTTCACTGACTCCGGGGAACCGGTTTCCTGGATTTCCATGATGAACGACCATTTGATGGCAACAGGAGTTTCCGGAAGCGGCAAGAGTTTTCTTCTGAAAAGTCTGGCCATTCAGAGCCAGCGGCTCGGGGAACTGATCGTCGTGCTCGACTATACCGGGGACTGGACCGGAGCATTCTGCCAGCAGGACTGCAACGCGCTCGCACTGAACTTCCGCTACCTGAACGTCCGCTTTTCTGGGTTCTCTTTCAATCCGCTTTGGCCACAGCGCCTCCCTAGCGGATACTATGAGACGCCTTCGGATGTCGGGAATCGGGTCGCAGGGGGCCTGCAGCGGGGCTTCCACCTGCATACGGCGCAGCGGACGCATCTGGCCAACCTGATCTGCGAGTTGTGCTGTAACTGGGGAGCACCCCTTTCTCTGCCCGGCCTAATTGATTATGCCGGACATAAGAAGAATGTCCGCCAGTACGAAGCTCCTATAGCACGGCTCATCCAGCTGGTTAACACGGTCTACTGTGGCCCGGAACCGACGATGCTCGACCTGTCCACCCCGGGTATCCTCGTCCTGGATCTGAACGACATCCGCGAACCCGACCTCCAGATCGTAGTCGCCGAGCTCCTTCTGGACAGCATGTGGAGCCTCCGCGATACCGGTCATGGGGCCACCCCGGTGAACTTCATTCTGGATGAAGCCCACCGACTCAGCTTCCAGGAAGGCGGAGCCATCCATCGGCTTCTGCGGGAGGGCCGCAAGTTCGGTTACTCCGTCTGGATGGCGACACAGTATATGACGAACAAGGAAATGGCAGGTGCCGTCGGTATGGCTGACCTGCAGGCGATCTTCCGTCCCCCCACTGAGCAGATCCACTCTTCAGCGGTCAAGCTCGCCGGTGGAAGAAAGGAAATCGTTTGTGAAGTCGAGGATGCCCTGATGAAGCTGAACCGTGGCCAGTTCATCTTCCAGGACAATGAAGGACATCTGCGTCGGGTCACCGTTCGGTGATGAGGGCATGGAACCGTAATAGTTCGCCCGGTCAAACACATATTATACCTTTGGAGAACCGTCCGTAACAACTTCCCCGTGACCTGGAAAGGAGTGTTCACATCATGCGATCTCCCCCCCGCACCCCTGCGCCGCCTGCTCAGGCGGGCATCCGTCCCCACTGGACGGTACGCCGCCGCTTCGACGGCACCCGCTCCGCTGAGGAACTGATTCGCAGCCTACTGGCAGCTCACCTCACCTGATACATAGCGGGAGGCAGTCAATACTGCCTCCCGCTCCGATTCCACAGAAAGGAGGGCCGACAATGGGCCGCAGAAAACCTGACAAAAAGTCCGCTTCCCGCATCTGGAACACCGCCGCTTACTGCCGGCTCTCCAGAGAAGACGGCGATAAGATCGAGAGCAACAGCATCGCCGGGCAGCGGGCTCTTCTGGAGGACACGATCTCAAGAGACCCCAGTCTTCAGCTGGCCGGCGTCTACCAGGATGACGGCTTCACCGGCACTAATTTTGACCGTCCTGATTTCCAGCGAATGATCCGCGACATCGAGGCAGGCGCCATCGACTGCGTTGTCGTCAAGGACCTCTCCCGCTTCGGCCGGGATTACATCACCACCGGCCACTACCTGGAGCGGTGGCTTCCCGCCCACGGGGTCCGCTTCATCTCCCTGGGCGATAACATCGACAGCGAGAAGCAGTCCTATGACCTGCTGGTGCCCTTCAAGAACGTTCTGAACACTCAGTACGCCAAGGACATCTCAGACAAGGTCCGCAGCGCCGTGCGGTCCAAGCAGGAGCGGGGCCAGTTCATCGGGGCCTTTGCCTCCTACGGCTACCGCAAGTCTCCCGATGACCACAACAAGCTTGTGATCGACCCTGTAGCCGCTCCGGTGGTTCAGAGGATATTCTCCCTCTTCGAATCCGGCGTCGGCAAGGTTAAGATCGCCAAGGCCCTCAACGCCGAGGGAATCCCCTGTCCCAGCGAATACAAACGCCTGAGCGGTGACCGCTACCATAACAGCACCCGCCACGACCAGACCACCTACTGGACCTACAGCACCATCCACCGGATGCTCCAGAACCGGATCTACGCCGGGGATATGGAGCAGGGCAGATCCCCCCGATCCGGGATGCACGGAAGAGCGAAGAAGCTGGACAAGGATCAATGGGTGGTGGTCCCCGAGACCCACGAGGCCATCATTCCCAGGGAGCAGTTCGACCGGGTCCAGCAGCTGCTGACACAGAATACCCGCCAGCCGGACTTTCAGCAGAACATCAGCCCCTTCGCCGGATTCCTGAAATGCGGCGACTGCGGACGGGCCCTGTGCAAGGTCACCCGAGCCGGCGGTACATATTATGGATGCGGCTCCTACAAGCGCTACGGGCCTACGGTCTGTTCTCCTCACAGCATCTCTCACAGGGACCTGGAGAAAATCGTCCTGGCGGACCTGAACCAGGTGATCGCCTCTGTTCAGAACCTGAAGGCTCTGGCCGAGGAAGCCATGCCTCCGATGGTCAGGCGGGACTTCTCTGCTGAGCGAAGCCGCATCCAGGGCGGACTGGACAGGCTGTATCGCCTGAAAAAATCCGCCTACGAGGACTACCGGGACGGGCTCATCGGCAAAGAGGATTTCCTCCGGTATAAAGCTGACTACGAAGCCCAGGAGGAACGGCTCACCGCCCAGCTTGCTCTTCTGGACCAGGAGCCTGAGGACGATCCCCTGGACCGGCCCTGGATCGCCAGCCTGCTCCGGCACGGGAAGCTCACGGAGCTGGACCGGGCGACCCTGGCTGAAACCGTGAAGGAGATCCTTGTTTTCGAAGACGGACATATTGAGATCACCTACCGCTTCGCGGATGATCTGGCGCTGTTCCAGGGCGCTGAAACAGAATAAACCATGGCAGGACATTATGCTTGCCATGGTTTATTTTTTCGCGTGGAGATTCCATCTTCCCTTTTTACGGAAAACAGGATATAATACACAGGAGAGGATGATGATCATGTTCCTTTACCACGGCAGCAACGAAATCGTATCGACCCCTATGATCCTGATTACTCAATATGCGAAAGATTTCAGCTGGGGTTTTTATACTACCGAGAGACAAGCGCAGGCAGAAAAATGGGCGTTCCGTAAGGCGCAATTAAGCGGCAATCCCATCCTGAATATCTACGAATACACCGAGGATGCCTCCTTAAATCTTCGTCTCTTCCAGAGCACGTCCGATGATTGGCTGGATTTCGTTGCCGATTGTCGGAGCGGGAAACTGCACAAATACGATATCGTCAGCGGACCAATGGCGGACGATACGATTTGGGACTACGTACAGGACTATCTCGATGGTTCCATTTCCCGTGCTGCATTCTTTGAACTGGCCAGATTCAAGCACCCAACCCACCAAATGTCCTTCCATACCATTGCTGCACTGCGGACACTGCGTTTCATTGAAGCAAAGGAGCTGACACGCCATGTCAAATAATCCACGAAACGACATCTACTATACCGCATCCCTGTTGG
>CAMOGZ010000136.1 GCA_946614405.1 uncultured Eubacterium sp.
ATGACGGTGACATCGGCGTTGCCAAGGACGTATCCCTCTTCCCTCAGGATCTCCGTGACCTTCCTCAGAAGCTCCATGCTGTCAGCTCCATTGTAGGCCGGGTCCGTGTCAGGAAAGTGTTTGCCGATATCGCCCAGGGCCGCAGCGCCCAGCATGGCGTCCATCAGCGCATGGATCAGAACATCCGCATCGGAATGCCCGTCCAGTCCTTTCTCAAAGGGGATCTCCACTCCCCCCAGGATCAGCTTGCGTCCCTCCGTCAGCCGGTGCACGTCAAATCCGGTCCCGATTCTGATCATCTGTTTCATATCAATTCTTCAGCCTTCCGAATATCATCCTGCCTGCTGATGTCTGCAGCACGCTGGTGACGGTGATCCTGGTCTGTTTGCCGATCATCTTCCGTCCGTCCTCTGCCACGATCATGGTGCCGTCGTCCAGATAGCCGATGGCCTGGTTGGGGTCTTTCCCCTGCTTCACCAGGTTGACGGTCATCTCTTCGCCGGGCAGCACCACCGGTTTCAGACAGTTCGCCAGCTTGTTGATGTTCAGCACGCCAACGTTGTTGATGGCTGCAACCTTGTTCAGATTGTAGTCATTGGTCACGACCTTACCGTTCATGATCTGGGCCAGCTTCAGAAGCTTTACATCCACTTCCGGAATCTCCTTCAGAGCCTTCTCATTGTCGGTGTTATAAATCTCCACACCGTACTCCGTCTGGATCTTCTTCAGGATGTCCAGCCCCCGTCTGCCCCGGGTCCTCTTCAGAGAATCCGATGAATCAGCGATGTGCCGCAGCTCCACCAGAACGAATTCCGGGATCACGATGGGTCCTTCCAGGAAACCCGAGTTCATGATATCGGCGATCCTTCCGTCGATGATCACGCTGGTGTCCAGGATCTTGGGGATGGCGTCCTGCTTCCGCTTGCCTTTCCCTTTGCCGGATCCGGACTCACCACGGTTCCTGCTCACCATGAGATCATTGATCACTTCATTTCCCTTGCTGCTTGCCACAACGACGCCCAGGAAACCGAAGGTGATGTAGAACAGGGTCACGATCACGGAATAGATCATCGGATTGTCGATAAATGTGAACATCTGCGCCAGCAGGAATGCGATCACAAGCCCCGCGATGAGACCGACGACACCGGCGAGAATTTTGTTGCCGGAGACGCCCTGAAGGTCACTCTCGATATTGCTTGCCACCACGCTGCCCTGCTTCTGCAGAGTCGGAGTCAGCCGGAAAAAAATAATAGCGAATATAATAGCAAATACAACCGCAACGGCGGTCTGCTGTCCGGGTGTGAAGGCTTCATTAAGATCCACACCGGAATCTTCAATGATGTATCGCAGGATCGCGGACACACCATATCCAACGGCTGCTCCGAAGAGTGTAACAAGTCCTCTGAACAGTTTACGTAACATTGACTTCCTCCTTTCTTTTAAATTTTAAGTCCCGGGTGAAAGCACTCAAAAATACATCGAGAGCCTGGTACCCGACGATAATAGTATAATCGAAGCCGTCCAATGCGTCAAGTTGAGGGCGGAAACCCACTTTAAAACTACACGAAATTATGGTAATATTTTCATATAATAGTCACAGTTTATTATTAATATGATAAAAAGCGATAATCTTTTCACTGCAGGAGGTTGAATATGTATAAATTACTGGTAGTTGATGATGAGCCTAAGATCCGCGAGGTCATCCGTGAATATGCTGAGTTCAACGGCTATGAGGTAACGGAAGCCGAGGATGGAATGAGCGCAGTTGGGCTTTGTAAACTGAATGATTACGACCTGATCATCCTGGACATCATGATGCCGAAGCTGGATGGATTCTCCACTTGCAAAGAGATCAAGAAAATCAAGGACATCCCCATCATCATGCTCTCCGCAAGAGGCGAGGAGTATGACAAACTCTTCGGGTTTGAGCTGGGGATCGATGACTACGTGGTCAAGCCCTTCAGCCCCAAGGAGCTGATGGCCCGGATCAACGTGGTCCTGGCACGCCGCCACGCCACAGGTCAGACCAAGACCGACGTGCTGAAGTTCGACGGCCTGGAGATCAACATCGCCGCCCGTACCGTCACCGTGGACGGGGAGCGCATCGATCTCACTCCGAAGGAATACGACCTGCTGTTCTACCTGATCGAGAACCGCAACATCGCCCTGTCCCGGGACAAGCTTTTGTCCGATATCTGGGGATATGATTTCTTCGGCGACGACCGCACCATCGACACACACATCAAGAATCTGAGAAATGCCATCGGCCCCTACCGTGACTACATCGTCACCCTCCGGGGCGTAGGATATAAGTTCGAATATGAAGATTAAATTTGATTTCCGAAGCATCCGGTTCCGGCTGTGGCTGACCTTTCTGGGATTCGCTCTGCTGATCCTGGGGCTGATCTGGTGTCTGCAGATCCTCTTCATGAACACCTATTACGAGGAGATGAAGACCTCCGAGACCAGCAAGATCGCCGCCACCATCAAAACCAGCTACGCGGCGAACAACTACAGCATCGAGAGCCTGCAGAACACCATCGACGAACTGGCCAATGAGAACGACGTCACCATCCTGATCCTGGATTCCTCCGGGGAATACATGATCAACACTGACGAGCGTAATCTCATCAACTTCCGGGAGAACCTGCCGGAGCGTTACGCCTCAGACATCGCCGAGCTGTATGTCAAGCTGCAGGAGAGCAAGTTCGGAAGCGCATCCAACATCAGTACCGGACGGATGAACAACAGAACAATGGAATTCGCATCGTACCTGACCAATGCAGCCGGAGAGAATGAGTACATCATGTTCCTCTTCTCGCCGCTGTTCCCGGTGCAGTCCACGGTGTCCATACTCAGGTCTCAGCTGGTGTACATCACCATCATCGCCATCTTGCTGGCGCTGGCCATGTCCCTGCTCCTGGCAAACCGCATCGCCCGTCCCATCAAGCAGATCACCCGGTCTGCCGCGGAAATGGGTAAAGGCAACTACGGCGTCAAGTTCCAGGGCGGCCACTTCACGGAGATCGACGAGCTGGCAGAGACCCTGACCAAGGCAGAGGGCGAACTGGAGAAGACGGACATGTATCAGAAGGACCTGATCGCCAACGTGTCCCACGACCTGCGGACTCCGCTGACCATGATCAAGTCTTATGGTGAGATGATCCGCGACCTGTCCGGCGACAACCCGGAGAAGCGGAATGCTCATCTGGCGGTCATCATCGAGGAGACGGACCGTCTGAACTCTCTGGTGAACGACATGCTGAATCTCTCCCGGATGCAGTCCCGGAAGATCGCACTGGAGATGGAGCCATTTGACTTTGTTCATACCGTGGAGGCCACCATGTCCTCCTATGACATCCTGTCGGAGAATGAGGGCTACCGCTTCGAGTTCACCTGTGACCCGGGTCCCCTCATCGTCCACGCCGACGAGGCCAAGATCCGCCAGGTCATGGCCAACCTCATTAATAACGCGGTCAAGTACTGCGGCGAGGACAAGCTGATCCAGGTGGAGGTCAAGCGGAACGGCCGCAAGGTCCGCTTCTCCGTCACCGACCACGGCCAGGGCATCGCTCCGGACGAGATCACTCACGTCTGGGAGCGCTACTACAAGTCCAGCACCCACCACGTCCGCTCCACAGAAGGCAGCGGTCTGGGACTCTCCATCGTCAAGGAGATCCTCAATCTGCACAAAGCCGACTTCGACGTGGAAAGCGAACTGGGTAAGGGCAGCACCTTCTGGTTCGAGCTGGCCCTGATGAAACCCAAGAAGCCCGCCGTCAACGGGCCCACACTGAATCGATAATATGTAATAGACCGGGGCTGCCTGCGCAGCCCCGTTTGCTAATGTAATACTATGGAACAGATCGAAAGGACAATTGCATCATTGGTAAAGGACGCCGGCGGACGGGTCTTCTATGTGGGAGGCTATGTCCGGGATCTTTTGATGGGAACGCCGAACAAGGATATCGATATTGAAGTCCACGGCGTCGCCCCGGATACACTGCAGGAGATCCTGAGCCAGGTGGGAACTCCACTGGCTTTCGGCTCCAGTTTCGGTGTCTACTCCCTGAAGGGGTATGACATCGATATTGCCATGCCCAGAAAAGAACATGCCACCGGGCGGGGTCACAGAGACTTCGAAGTATATGTGGATCCCTTTATCGGCGTGGAAGCGGCCTGCCGGAGGCGGGACTTCACCATCAACGCCATGCTGCAGGATGTGCTCACCGGAGAGATCGTGGATCCTTACGGCGGACGGCAGGATCTGGAACGCGGCGTCATCCGTCATGTGGATGATGACAGTTTCGGAGAGGACCCGCTGCGGGTCCTGCGGGCAGCGCAGTTTGCCTCCCGGTTTGAGTTTACTGTAGCACCGGAGACAGTGGCCATCTGCCGCAGCATGGACCTGACGCCGTTGTCCAGAGAGCGGGTGGAAGAAGAACTCAAGAAGGCCCT
>CAMOGZ010000137.1 GCA_946614405.1 uncultured Eubacterium sp.
TCCAGGGCGTTGCGGCTCCCCACGCCCACATCCACAAAGTGGAACCGGGCCTTGCACTCGTTGATCCTGGCGTGGAGCCGGAAGGTCAGCGTGTTGGCGTTCTCACTGTAGAAGAGATAGACCGTGTCCTCCGCCGTCAGCTCCTCCAGGCCTTCCAGCCCAGCACCCTTGGTATTTTCATAATCAATTAAATATGTGCTCATAAATTAATGAAACCTTTCTCGTTTTCCTATAGTATACAACAAGTACAGAAGAAAGTGTGATTCTTTGGTGAAACATGATATAATTACGTCAGAAAGGAGACGAACATGAGAGTACTGATATTGAACGGGTCTCCCAGGGCCCGGGGGAATACGTCCATCGCCGTCGGCGAGATGGTGAAGGTTTTCGAGAGCTATGGCATCGAGTCCGAGGTGGTGCAGGTCGGGCACAAAGCCATCCGGGGCTGCATTGCCTGCAACCAGTGCGCAGAACTGGGACACTGCGTTTTTGATGATGAAGTGAATGAGATCGCGCCCAAGTTCGAGGCAGCGGACGGACTGGTCGTGGCATCACCGGTCTACTATGCTTCCGCCAACGCCACCCTCATCGCACTTCTGGACCGGCTGTTTTACAGCACCGGATTCGATAAGACCATGAAGGTGGGCGCCAGCGTAGTCGTGGCCAGAAGAGGCGGACTCACCGCCACCTTTGATGAGCTGAATAAGTATTTCGCCATCAGCGGCATGCCCATCGCCAGCAGCTATTACTGGAACGGTGTCCACGGAAGACTGCCGGGAGAAGCAGAAGAGGACGGAGAAGGACTGCAGACCATGCGCCATCTGGCCCACAACATGGCCTTCCTGATGCGCTCCATTCAGCTGGGCAAAGAGAAATACGGACTTCCGGAGAGAGAAGAAGGGATCTTCACACACTTCGTAAGATAATACAGAGCACGGACGGTACGGCGTTTCCGCAAAAATAATCGGAAACACCGTACCGTTTGCTGATTTCTGCCCGAAAACGCCGTACAAGGGACGAGTGGTGGCTGTGAAAATGCATATTTACTGACAATTTACTTATTTTATAATTATCCACGCTAAAGTATTAAAGTTATAACGTGATAAAGTGCTGAAGAAAATGGACCATTTGAAAGTGAAATCAATAACAAATGTCAAAAATCGTTCAAACATAGCGGTGCATACCGTAAAATTCATATGGCAAAATGTCTGAAAAGAGTGTATAATAGTAAGTAACCAAAAAGGCATATGAATGTATAAATATACATTCTGAAGTGTCAAATCTTGAGAGATAATTAAGAGTTAAGGAGATTTGTTATGGCAGTAGTAATCGATGGAAAGAGTCTGACTGTAGAAAAAGTGATCCGCGTTTGCCGTGGTATGGAGGAGGTTACCATCGCACCGGAAGCACAGGAAGCAGTAAATAAAGCAAGAGCTTACATTGAGAAGAAACTGGAAGAGAATGCTGTGATCTATGGTCTGACCACGGGATTCGGTAAATTCGCAAACGTAGTGATCAGCCCGGAAGAGACCGCCGCACTGCAGAAGAACCTGATCATGAGCCACACCTGCACCGCAGGCGAGCCCTATGAGCAGAAGTACGTAAGAGCTGCTATGCTGCTGCGCTGCAACGCACTGGTAAGAGGTTACTCCGGAATCCGTCTGTCCACCGTACAGACCATGATCGACATGCTGAACGCAGGCATCCACCCGGTAGTTCCCTGCAAGGGCAGCCTGGGCGCATCCGGCGACCTGGCACCGCTGTCCCACATCGCACTGGGCCTGATCGGACTGGGCGATGTAGAGTATAAGGGTGAGATCATGCCGGCAGCTGACGCCATGGCCAAGGAAGGCATCACACCGGTCCAGCTGGCAGCCAAGGAAGGTCTGGCACTGAACAACGGAACCCAGATGATGACCGCAGTTGGCGTAAACGTTCTGTATGACGCTATGAAGCTGGCCAAGGTAGCTGACATCGCAGGCGCCATGACCGCAGAAGCACTCCACGGCATCACCAAGGCATATGACGAGAAGGTACATCTGCTCCGCGGACATCAGGGCCAGATCGACGTTGCAGCCAACATGAGAGCACTGCTGGAGGGCAGCAAGAACGCATTCCGCGTACAGCCCACCAAGGTACAGGATCCGTACACACTGCGCTGCATCCCGCAGATCCACGGCGCATCCCGCGACGCATTCAGATACGTATTCGACATGGTCTCCAGAGAGATCAATGCCGTAACCGACAACCCGATCGTATTCCCGGATGACGATGACGTGATCTCCGGCGGAAACTTCCACGGACAGCCCATGGCACTGACCTTCGACTTCCTGAAGATCGCCATCTCCGAGCTGGCCAACGTATCCGAGAGAAGAATCGAGAGACTGACCAACCCGGCACTGGCAGAGGGACTTCCGGGCTTCCTGACCAAGCACGGCGGCGTATGCTCCGGTTACATGATCGCACAGTATGCGGCAGCATCCATGGTATCTGAGAACAAAGTATACGACCATCCGGCTTCTGTAGACAGCATTCCGTCCTCCGGAAACCAGGAAGACCACGTATCCATGGGAACCACCGCTGCAAGAACCGCAGCTATGGTACTGGACAATGCACAGAAGGTCATCGGAATCGAGCTTTCTGCAGCAGCACAGGGTATCTGGCTGAGACAGGAGATCGGCGAGAGCGAGATCGACAACCTGGCAGCAGGAACCAGAGCAGCTTATGACTATATCCGCACCAAGGCAGATCCCATCGACGAGGACGTCATCATGTACAACGAACTGAAGAAGTTCGACGAGATGATCAAGGACGAGAGCCTGCTGGATGCAGTAGAGAAGGTCGTAGAACTGAGATAAGAACCCAATCGGCGTCAAAGCCCGGAGCACATTCCTTCGGGCTTTGTCCCTCAAATAATATAAGACATAGGAGGAATACTTATGCTCAATAACACAGAAATCAAAAATGCAATGACTATTCAGCTGGGTAACGAATATCCTGATTACCCGGAATTCCAGGAAGGGATCCGCAGAGCACCGGACAGAGGATTCCGTCTGACCAAGGCACAGACCAAGGTCGCACTGAAGAATGCCCTGCGTTACGTTCCGGAAGAGCTGCATGAGAAGCTGGCTCCGGAATTCATGGAAGAGCTGAAGAACTACGGAAGAGTCTATGCATACCGTTACAGACCGGCAGGCAGAATCTACGGAAAGCCGATCAACGAGTATAAGGGCAAATGCCTGGCAGGCAAAGCATTCCAGGTCATGATCGACAACAACCTGGACTTTGAGGTTGCGCTGTATCCATATGAGCTGGTCACCTATGGTGAGACCGGTTCCGTATGCCAGAACTGGCTGCAGTACAGACTGATCAAGAAGTATCTGGAAGAGCTGACCGAGGACCAGACTCTGGTGGTAGAATCCGGAAATCCGCTGGGACTGTTCCCCTCCAAGCCGGAGGCTCCCCGTGTCATCATTACCAACGCTATGATGATCGGTATGTACGACAACCTGGAAGACTGGGAAGTCGCAGAGGAAATGGGAGTTGCCAACTATGGACAGATGACCGCAGGCGGATGGATGTACATCGGACCTCAGGGAATCGTACATGGTACATTCAACACCATCCTGAATGCCGGAAGAAAGTATCTGGGCGTTCCTGAGCAGGGAGACCTGGCAGGCCACACCTTCGTATCCTCCGGACTGGGCGGCATGAGTGGAGCTCAGCCGAAGGCAGCCAACATCGCAAACGCAGTTGGTATCTTTGCTGAAGTAGACTACTCCAGAATCGTCACCAGACATGATCAGGGCTGGGTAGACGTCATCATGGACGACATCGATGAGATCTTCAAGCTGGCCAACGAGAAGGTTGCCGCCAAGGAGAGCATCTCCATCGCATACCACGGAAATATCGTAGATCTGCTCGAGGCTGCTGCAGAGAAGCACTTCAAGATCGACCTGCTGTCTGACCAGACTTCCTGCCATAACGTATATGACGGCGGATACTGCCCGGTCGGCATGACGTTCGAAGAGAGAACCGAACTGCTGCACACCGACAGGGAGAAGTTCATTGAAGAGGTCAATAAGACACTGCACAGACATTATGAAGCGATCAAGAAGCTGACGGAGCAGGGAAGCTACTTCTTCGACTATGGCAACTCCTTCATGAAGGCGATGTATGACTCCGGCATCAAGGAGATCTCCAAGAACGGCATCGACGATAAGGATGGATTCATCTGGCCGAGCTACGTAGAAGACATCATGGGACCGATCCTGTTCGACTACGGATATGGTCCGTTCCGCTGGGTCTGCCTGTCCGGAAAGCCGGAAGACCTGGATGCAACCGACAAGGCTGCTATGGATACCATCGATCCGAACCGCCGCGCGCAGGATAGAGATAACTGGGTATGGATCCGCGACGCCAAGAAGAACAAGCTGG